>NZ_PJAP01000744.1:0-1862 GCF_002836795.1 Shewanella sp. 11B5
TTGTTATTTTTTATTCTCTAAAAAAATAAGTGAACAAGATCGCCAACAAGTCCTCACTCCAAGTGTGTTTGCTTTTACTGCCGCATTGGGCGTTGGTTTATATGATGGTTTCTTTGGCCCAGGTACTGGCAGTTTTTTTGCCTTAGCATTTGTGTCATTGGCTGGTTTTGGTTTGGCCAAGGCAACCGCGCATGCAAAGTTACTCAATTTTGCTACTAATATTGCGTCGTTAATTTTCTTTTTAATCGGTGGTCAAGTCGCGGTGGTATTGGGATTAATTATGCTGGTAGGCCAAGCCATTGGTGCTACGTTAGGTTCACGTTTAGTGGTGACCAAAGGCGTTAAAATCATTAAACCTTTGGTGGTAGTGATGTCATTGGGCATGAGCGGCAAATTATTGTGGTCGCAATATATGTGATAGCAGTGCATGTGATCGCGGTACATGTGATCATAGTATCGATAATTTGGGTTTATTAACGCCATCATTATGTGGTGTACGTGTTTGTTTTTATTGAAGGGATGTTATGCGCATTATTCACACATCAGATTGGCATCTTGGCCAATATTTTTATGGTAAAAGTCGCGCAGCTGAGCACCACGCTTTTATGCAGTGGTTACTTGAACAAATAAACATTCACCAGGTTGATGCGCTTATTGTCGCTGGCGATATTTTCGATACCGGCACACCGCCAAGTTATGCCCGTAAGCTATATAATCAATTTATTGTTCAAATTCAACAAACAGGTTGCCAGCTAATTTTATTGGGCGGTAATCACGACTCTGTGTCGACGTTGAATGAATCTAAACATCTCCTTGCTTGCCTAAATACTGTGGTTATTCCAGGTGCATTAGAGCATTTTGAAGAGCATGTATTTACCCTCAAAAATCGCCAAGGTGACGTTGGCGCTATTTTATGTGGTTTACCTTTTTTACGCCCACGTGATGTGGTGCTAAGTGAATCAGGTGAATCGTCGATAGATAAACAACGTAAATTGGGTGATGCCATTAGCGAGTTGTATCAGCGCTGTTTTGAGCAAGCTGAACAACTCAATAATACCTTTACCACGCCAGTACCCATTATTGCGACAGGTCATTTAACCACAGTGGGTGCAAGCACCTCAGAATCCGTGCGTGATATTTATATAGGCAGTTTAGATGCTTTTAATGCGGCGCTGTTTCCTGCCGCAGACTACATTGCATTAGGTCATATTCATCGGCCTCAAGTGGTGGCAAAATCTGAACATATTCGTTACAGCGGTTCACCAATAGCGTTAAGTTTTGATGAACTCGCGGCAGATAATACCACTAATAAATCGGTATTCTTGGTCGAATTTAGTGATGCCAAATTATCTCAAATCACACCATTAATGGTGCCTGTTTTCCAGCCGATGCAGGTGTTAAAAGGCGACTTAGATAGCATTGAGCAGCAGATAAGCACATTTGCATTGCAAGCAGAATCCGCAAAAACGACTTGGTTGAGCATTGAAGTGTCACAACAAGATTATTTGTCTGATTTGCAATCGCGCATTGCCGACATGACTCAAGACAAAGCGGTTGAAGTATTGCAGTTAAAGCGTGCCCGCAGTCAACGACAGCAACACATTAAGCAGCTAGATAATGAAACTTTATCTGAGCTCAGTGTCGACGAAGTATTTGGCCGACGTTTGTCGCAAGAAGAGTTTGAGAGTGAATCGCAACAGGCACAGTTAGGGCGAATAAAGCAACGCTTTAGCCAAGTGTATGCCGAGGTGGAGTCTGAGCGAAACAGTCAAGAAACGGCCGCGAGCCATGTGTTACAAGAAACCTCGATAGAAGCCGTTGCTACAAAAAGTGCAACAGAGGGTGAGCAATAATGAAAATTC
>NZ_PJAP01000745.1:0-1862 GCF_002836795.1 Shewanella sp. 11B5
TTCGATGATAGGTCTTGTTATCTGAAACACTAAGACAGATAACAGGCGTTTTCTTAAAATTTTGTTTGTAAGCATTTGAATTAACAAAATACTGAAACAGTTTGCCATGCAGCTCACCAAAGTTATCTGGAATACTAAAGTTGGGCTGGTCTTTATTATGAGCCTGCAGTAATACGCTAAAATCATAATCCCGCACATAAGAGGAAAAATTATTTCCTACAATACCTTCAATGCGTTGGTTAGTTTGATGATCAACAATATTCGTTTTCAATATTTCAATCGATGGGAAGGTTTTACCACTGCCTTCAATATCCATATCAACAGAAATGATTTCAAGTTCGACGGAGTAACGATCGCCTTTAGGATTATCCCAATTCGCTAAGGCATTAAAACTGTTATCAATCATCTTTAACGCGTTGCGCAAGTTTGCTTGGCGATAGCTTCCTCTGGCCAAATTAGCAAAGTTGGTGGTGATACGTGTACTGTCTGATGGATGATAATCTTCATCGAGGCGAATGCTCTTAATCGTAAATGTGAAATCTTTATTCATGATGATCTGGTATCCAATTTTGTGATTTAAAAACCTGAATTTACGTTTTGCTGTTTATCGATATGTTCTATTAGTGCTGATTTTCTCAACAAGTCGCTGTTACAGCTTTGTCTGCTTTGTGCCTGATGGCTTAATTAGGGATCCGCTGTAATATTGTTTGGCGCTAAAAGCATGAGTAATTTATACGTGGGTCGGGACATGAAGAAAAACGGTTTTATTTCACCTGCAGCATGAGCAATATTCATGATTATAAATAAGCGTTAGTACCTAGAGGTTATTTGCGGTGTCGGACGACAATCTTGAATAATATGAGTCTTGAATTACAAGGTCATCTAACCCAGTTGGCTAGTGCTTGTGGTCTAGTACTTGTTGAAGAGAGCGGAGGTATTATTTGTACTAAAGCCTGCGACAGGTAATTGGTTAGGATGAAAGTGCAGGATTTTATCCTGCACTTTCATTCGGCACTGGCCAAACGGAGCGCAGTATTTACATTACTGTTGTTTGGTTTGATATTGCTGTTTTGCATTTTCTATCAGTTGTTGCCATTGAGGATATTCAGCAAAGCTTTGTTGTAAGTCGCCCCAAGGTGTTAGTGCTTCAGCCATTGACGGCGCTTTGTTGTGGCGGGCTTGGTATAAGTAATAAAAGGCTGAGGCACGATAATTAGCAGCGCAATGCACTAGCACTGGTGCGTCGCCATTTTGCTCCATCAGGCTAAAAAATTGCTGTAGATTTTCTTGTGTAGGCTGCTGCCAGTCCACGCTAATATTATGATAATTCATACCGAGTTGAGTGACGATTTGCTGCTCATTGGTTAAGGCGTTTGGATTATCATTAGGAATAAGATTAATCACGGTTTTAATACCCGCCTGAGCGAGCTGTGCAAATTGCGGCTCTGTGGGTAAACCTGCGGTAATGACTTGCTGGTTATTAAATTTAACCGCTTTTATGTCGCCAAGCTTGCTGGTATCAATGTTTGCCATGCAGCTTGCGCTGAACACTCCCGCACTAAAAAAGAAACAATACATTAATATGCTGGTGGACAGTAGGCGAAAACGTTGCAATATATTCATGTGATCCCTTGGGCTAATTTGATACGTGATAATGCGTGATGAGTTTTTTACTCTGTTCAAGTTAACGGCGCCATGAATGATAGTCAAATGTGATGAAAATTTTGGACTGGTTGCTAACCAATAAAGTTTATTTTGACTCCATTAATTTCAAACGAAAAAAGAACACAAAGCGCTTTGTTGCGTACCACTGGAAGCACGCCGTTCGTTTGCTAGAAACATAAAAACGTAATCAAAATCAA
>NZ_PJAP01000746.1:0-1849 GCF_002836795.1 Shewanella sp. 11B5
GAAGGCAAAACTCAAACTTATGACTCAAGTTCGGTGACTACTAAGCTAATCTTGTGGTTCAACGTTATCCTCATTAACCACTTCGGTAGTTTGATTCGGTAATCGGTGTTTGTTTTGGTACGGCACGAGTAAAAGTCGAGATCTAGCTCGCATTTTAGACATATTTTAGATAAGCAATTCTCAAAATAGCGACTAAAATCAATTTTATAATTTCGAATAATCCTAAACTAGACTTATAAATATTAGAAATTCCTTTTTTGCTATTACGGAGATTGAACAATGAACTGGCGTGCACTATTTAAACCAAGCGCGAAGTACTCGATTATTGCCCTCATTGTGGTTGGTGTAATTGTGGGTGTCGTGGGTTATTTCGCAACACAACAAACTTTACATGCAACAAGTAGCGATGCTTTTTGTATGACATGTCACCGTGACCATTCGTTAAGAGATGAGGTTATGGCGTCAGCTCATGGTGGTGGTAGAGCAGGTGTCACCGTGCAATGTCAAGATTGTCACTTACCACATGGCCCATTTGATTATTTAGTTAAAAAAATCATTGTTTCTAAAGACATTATTGGCTTGATGACCATTGATGGCTTTATGACGCAAGAATGGTTAGATGAAAACCGTAAAGAACAAGCGGACCTAGCCTTAAAATACTTCCGCAGTAATGATTCTGCTAACTGTCAGCATTGCCACACTCGTATTTATGAAGATCAGCCTGATACGATGAAGAAAATGGCCGTAAGAATGCACAGTATGAACTTTAAAAAAGCACCAGAAGACAGAAAGACCTGTGTCGATTGTCATAAAGGTGTCGCGCATCCTTACCCTAAAAAGTAATGTGCCGATGTTGTTAACTAAAAAAACCTCGTTAAATAACGAGGTTTTTTTATGCCAATGCCTCAGATAATCGCCATTTTTAATATTTGTTGATGCCGTTAACAAGCGGGCTAGAATGCCGTGAATGATATTGCTCAAATAGTGCAAATACTCCCCACAGCAAAATCTCTCGATAATGTACTGCAGGCTTATTGTTACGAAGATTTTTTAAGCGTGTGAGTAGTACAAGTATCATGTGCATTGCCGCGGTGATACTGGCGAACACATTTAAAAATAGTGAGACATCTGGGCTGAAAATAAAAAAGCCGTAAGCCACCAAACACCACATCGACAAAGTGGCCGTTTTACCAATCAGTACAATATCGTTTATAGACATCGGCATTAACTTAATCGACCGATAACAGGTTATCGTTCGGCTGGTATTGGTACAGTCGATAACATACTTGACCTGCCTTTTTTTCTTTTAAGGCAACCCAGGTTGCTGGCACATTGACTGAGGTTAATTCTGATTCGGTTTCGAGATAAATTTGTGCATTGGGGTTTAACCATTGATGTTGCATCAATAACTCAATGGTTTTGTTTACTAAATCTTTACGAAACGGTGGATCGATAAACACAATATCAAACCCACCAGGTGTACCTTTAGCAAGCACTTGCAAGCAGTCGGCATTAATAACCTCTGCATTTTGACATTGCAGGGTGGCAAGATTTTGTTTTAGCTGATTAGCAGCATTTTTTTGCAGTTCAATTATGGTTGCAAAGCTAGCATAACGGGATAAAGCCTCAAGGCATAATGCACCGCTGCCGGCAAAGCAATCGAGCACTTTGGCACCACGGATATCATTAGCAAGCCAATTGAATAAGGTCTCGCGAACGCGATCTGTTGTCGGGCGTAGACCTTCAAGATCATGGATCGGTAGCTTACGAGATCGCCATTGACCTGAAATAATCCGCACCTGACCGCTGCTGGTATTTTTTTTAGCCATCTCATCCTCGTGATTTGCCT
>NZ_PJAP01000747.1:0-1846 GCF_002836795.1 Shewanella sp. 11B5
AAGTTTTTTGTATTCCAAGATAGGAATATTATTTCTAAATCTTATAGCTCTGCTGCTGGGAATACTGTTCCAGATACATTAACTATTTCAGATTTATATGATGTAACTACGGAGTCCCCAACCGAAGAAACAGCATTAATCACATTTGGCCTAAAGCGAGGTTGGTATTATCGTTTCGCAGATGCTGGTGAAAAATCTTTATCCGCCGCAACAATTGTGCAGGGAAAAGTATTTTTTACATCCTATGTGCCTCAGACCGGAGCAACTGAAAATGCATGTTTAGTTCCAGGTGAAGGACGTCTTCGCGGCCGAGATCTCCATAAAGGAGGGAAAGTTTACAGCAACTCACAAGACTATTTTAAAATGAGCGAACAGGTTCCTGATACTCCAACCTTAGTAATTCCTAAAAATGGTGATGATAGTAGCTATATGTATTTAATCGGAATTGGCGATGCCGCAAATGATATGATCAAAAAAGATCTTTTGGGTGATGATGGTTGTGCTGCTGGCGATAACAAATGTGTCGGTGGTGGCTTAGGCGTTAATCAGATCTATTATCATATGAAAGAGAATTAAAAATGAAAGTAACAATCACTAAAGCATACTCTGGTTTTACCTTAATAGAGGTAATGATTACCGTCGTCATTGTAGGGATTTTAGCTTCTATTGCATATCCTTCGTATACTAAATTTGTTGCGAAGGGAGCTAGGGCTGATGCGCTAGCTGGTTTGATGAATGTGGCCAACAGGCAAGAACAATATTATTTAGATCATAAAACGTTCACTAAAAATATGAAAAAACTTGGTTTTTCTGTTGATGGTAATGGTAATTTTGTTGTCGAGAATGGATTTTATAAAATAGATGCAACTGTAGCTAATGCTAATAGATATACTATAGAGGCTAAAGCTATTGGTGTCCAAGCTACTCGAGATACAGAGTGTGCATCAATAGAGATAACTTCAGATGGGGTGAAAACACCAAGTGACTGCTGGTAAAGTTAGTTGTTTTTTACCGCTATGAATTGCAATTTACATCAGTGTTGATGGCTGCTATTTTCCCCGATGGGCTGATGCTAATGCCTTTAGAGTATTCACTATTTTTCTTAGACGGACAATAGTGAATACTTATTGAGCTTGTGCTACTTAGCATTCCATCCATACCAAACGTTATTAGTGTAGACGATGCTTTAATAAAATCTTTAGAGTTAAAACCTTGTATCCTCTTTAACACTTCAGTTCCATTGTCGGCAGTTTTATCTCCATTATCATCAATAAAAATAATGTAGCCATTATTCCAACTCCCCGAACAACTACTCCCATTTCCTGGACAAACAGATACTTTTCTACCAAAATTAACAGCTTGGCTTCTTGCGAATGCCATAGAACTTTCGATATTTCCGATTGCAGAAGCCGCGCGGGTATTATTGTATAACGAAGTAAACGAAGGCGCAGCGACAGCCAACAAAATTGCCGAAACGGCTACTGTTACCATCAACTCAATAAGAGTAAATCCGCTAGTTCTTCTCATGATTCATCCTTGTTGCACATAGTCATTATTAGTGGAATAAGCCTGATTTTCCGATATTTTAATTAAATAATACCATGTTTTTTGTTGTTTAATTGTTTTCAGTCTAAACCAATTCACTTTTAACATTAATCGTTTGTTCTTGAAAATAAAGATGGCATAGATCAATAAAGCATCAAATGGCTATAGCCAATATGACTTTACTCCACAGTCGTGCCTAATCATATATTTTGTTTATGACATGCTACAACGCTTGCTCTGAGGAACCATGCGTGGAGACTGTTTTCTGACAGTTATTCACAGAAAACGTTTAGAAAAATAT
>NZ_PJAP01000748.1:0-1846 GCF_002836795.1 Shewanella sp. 11B5
ATTCTGAGCGCATATTGCCATTACTCCACCAGCTTCTGGTTGTGCCCTCAAGCACACCAGCACGATAATTGGAGTCAAACGCAAGGGTGCCATTGTCAAACCATTGTTTTAGAAAACCGTCTCGTAATCCTTGTTCAAAGTGCGCTAATTTCGCCATTTTCCCATTAGGATAATAAGTAACCGCATCGCCGGTAAAAGACTCTTTTTGGTATAATCTCAAACCCGTTGTGTGCGAGATACTAATATGCTGACTCAAAACCGGTCCGCTTGGTGCAGCAAATAGCTGCACATACATCAGTAATCCGCCTAAAAAGACGACAAATAACATTGCCCCATATTTAGCGAATTGCACTTGCTGTTCCTTGGTAATCGCCTGGGAACAAGATGTAATATGATCCTAAATAAAGCTCATTTTGAATGTGATAATGGTATTCAGCATCTTGAGCAAACTGAGTAATAGATGTGTGACCGCCTGATGCGTCTAAATCAGTTGGGTAAGTGCCTGTAGAGTTACACTTACGACCATACAAGAAAAAGCCATCGGCAATAACTCCGATCAAATTGGAATCATCTTCAGAAAATGAGATAGGCTCTAAATGATAGTGATAACTTTGCGGTCCTGTATGTGCGCCGTTAAAGTCGAGGCTGCCTGCAGCGTCGTCAAGAGGAATACCTGGGCCTTCTTCATCGTTATAAATAACAGCTCCACTCACCGCAATACCAATTGCCCCTAAACCGGTAGCAGAGGTTGATGTTGCTTGAGATGGGCTGTTATCTACCGTTAACGTGTAAGTCCCCACAAAGTCACCAATGTAGCCGGGGGCCATTTTTGCGTAAGACGTCACGGTGGGTTCAACATGCAGTTCATTACTAGCAGACCAATAAGGCGATGTATGATTTGGCATACCATTGGTTTCAATAACGACTTTAGTGCCGCTGAGCACCACATTGACGTTGTTATCATCAAACTCATAGTACGCAGTATGTAAAATGCCACTGCCTAAATCTTCTGTTCCCGTATCGATGCCAGTATCAGTTGAAGTATCGGTTGAACTGGTTGCATCTGCTACATCGGTGCTGTCTTCAGAACCGCCACAGCCTGTTAACCCCAAGGTTAATGCTAAGGTGATGGCAAGAGTAAGCGAACTTAAATTTGAAGGATTCATGTCATATCTCATAGGTGTAAATATAAGATAAAGCTTAACAATGAAATGTGCAGAAACTACGCAGAAATTATGAATAATCAGCAGTTTTGTATATACGAATGTTAATGAGGTTAAAAAGCCGCTTGGGATGCCGTGGGGTGGTTTTCAGCATTAGTCATGATGGCAACGTTCATATATAAGCTTGGAGAAGTCGCTTGGTTTTCTGGCGTGGTTGAACAGCTTGGTGTCAGTTTGATGATTTCAGTGATTATCTTTGGCTCCGGTTACGTATCAATGGAAGACGGGTGGGTAATGGGCTTTATTATGAGTGTTGTTAACTTAACTATTTGGGGTGTTGTCGGCGGACTTTGGTGGAAATTACTTGGTTACAGGTAAGATTGACAAACTCTCTCGCAACGAGTCAATGCTAGGCTTCTAACTAAATAGTCTGCTCATGCTGTGACGATAACAGTGCTTATTACTTTTCAATGTCGATATACCGAGTTAAGGTTAGTTACATTCGCCTTTAAGTTATATCAAAGGAAAATCGCATAATGAGTCAAAGTTAGAAAGCAAATTAACTATGTCAATTGCTTAGCTCAACTTAATCATTTAAGCATTAATACATCTATATATTAACGGACTCAGCTGAGCCCATATTTAAGCCTACAGAGTATTACCTACAAATCTAATGTCGTAAA
>NZ_PJAP01000749.1:0-1845 GCF_002836795.1 Shewanella sp. 11B5
CTTAAGCGGTAGTGGCCGCAGGCCATAAAGTACAAAAGTACATAAGTACAAAGCAAACCATAAGTGTCCGCTCGGACACTTTCTCAATAACCGGACAGTTTTCAACGCTGTCCGCGGACACTTTTAGGGTGTTCGGTTATCTTTATAAATCATTATCATTCTGAAAAATAACAATAAATAACTATTGGCATGGCTTGTGCTTTATCTTGGTATAAATGTGAAGAGGTGGGTGCGTCAGCGCGTTACCTAAGGACCTGAGATGATTAAAGACACAAGTAGCCAAGATACTGTTATTGCGCCTAAGTTAGGTCGTAAATTGCGCTTACCCTTGATGATAGGTTGCGGCGCCATATTGATGAGCGCGTTGGTGTGGGCGAGTTTAAGTCATGACAGTAATCAACGCTCGGTTGATGGTGCAGATTTACGTTTGGCAACCTTAACCCTTGGCACTTTGGTGCGTGATATTGCCACTACCGGTAAAATTGTGGCGGCCAATGCGCCCATTTTATATAGCACGGAAGAAGGTGTGGTGACGCTATTAAGTCAACCTGGTGATGAAGTTGAGCTGGGGCAAGTGGTGGCCAAGATTGAGAGCCCGCGTTTACAAAGTGAATTGCAACAACAGCAGTCGATGCTTGAAGGGATGCAAGGTAGTTTAGAGCGCGCCAAGTTAGATGCCCGCCGTGAGCAATTGCGTGTTAGCCAGATTTTAGACATGGCGAAAGTGGATTTAGAAGCCGCAGATCGTGAAAGTCGTCGTGGCGATCAACTGATTGAGTCGAGTTTGATCAGCAAAATCGATTTTGAAAAAAGCAAAGATGATTTACACAAAGCCAAATTACTGCATAAGCATGCCCAGCAGGAAGTCGAGCTTATGCGCGATACCCTCAGTTTTGAAATTAAAAACCGCACCCTTGAAGTACAACGCCAGGCGCTAGTGGTGAGAGAGTTAACTCGTCAAGCCAACGCCTTGAGTATTATCGCGCCAGTTAGCGGCATTATTGGTAACTGGCTGGTGGAGCAAAAAGCCCGTATTGCCGCCAGCCAACCAATATTAACTGTGGTCGATTTATCTGCTTTTGAAGCTGAGTTAGCCGTGCCAGAGTCTTATGCCGATGAACTGGGTTTAGGGATGGATGTCGAGTTGAGTTTTGGCAACGTGAATGTGGTTGGCCAATTGTCGTCAATTTCACCCGAAGTCCGTAATCGTGAAGTGACTGCCCGAGTGCGTTTTGCTGACAGTAACACTTTATCGTTACGTCAAAATCAGCGGTTGTCTGCCCGAGTCTTACTGGAAAACAGACCCAATGTATTGATAGTGAAACGCGGTGATTTTCTCAATATGGGCGGCGAAGTGGCGTATCAAGTGAGTGACGCTGTTGCTCATAAGAAAGTCGTTAAATTGGGCGCACGCAGTATGAGCCAGGTTGAAGTGCTTGAAGGCGGTGAAGCAGGTGACGTATGGGTGATATCCGGTACCGAGACCTTTAAAAATGATCCCACGATTCAAATCCGATAGCTAAGTTGATAATTAAGTCGATAGCTAAATCAATAACGAAGCAAATAACCAAACATTTAACTGAGTAAGGACATTCTATGACTTTTATTCAACGTAGACAGCTTATCGCGCTAGCCGCGTTATTTATTCTCGCAATAGCGGTGAGTTATCGCATTGATAATCATACAGACTGGTTATCGGTTAGTTTGCAGTTAATTGACATGAGCAGCCAAGTATCGACTCGGTTAAGTGATGTTAATCCGGCTGTTCGCTTGCATATTGATATTAGCGACATGGTCAACATTAAGCTGCTGTTTTAGCGATGACTAATACTAACGACACTGACG
>NZ_PJAP01000356.1:0-8534 GCF_002836795.1 Shewanella sp. 11B5
ACCGTTGTAAACTTCAATTTGAACCTTACAACCTGTCAGCGACGTATGCCGTGTCAGTGGTTGCGCATTATAGGGAGCTTAATTATTTGTGCAAGCATAAATAGGCTAAATATTGCAAAAACATGACCGAGAGGTGCTTTTTCAATCGAAAAGAACAAAAAAGGGACTATCCGTCCCTTTTTAGGCTATTTCACTCGGTTCTAATCACCAAAGAATCGAGTTTCCTGTTTTATTTCTATTGGGCTACCATCTATTTGTGCAGTTATTTTGATATCGATTTTGGTGATACTTCTCTTCAACTCAATAGGATCAACTGCAATACTAATTGGCAGGGTTAATACTTCACCAGCTTCTATCGATACATGCTGTGGGCCAATCCATCTGGCATTAGGCAAACCTTCGACGCTTAGTTCGTATTCTTGTGGTTGCTCTGTTTTATTGAGAATTTTAATCGTAAAGGTATTTTCTGTATTGCCCTGGTTATTTTCTCGATAAAGTGAGTTTCTATCTCTAATGACATCCATACGTACCGGAGCAATCGTTGCGCTGGCATAAATGAATATTAATATCATCGCAGTCAGCACCACACCGTAACCAACTAACTTAGGTCGCAGTACCTTTTCTTGCACACCATCAAGTTTGTTTTCTGTTGTGTAACTGATTAACCCTTTATCGTATCCCATTCGTTCCATAGTGTTATCGCATGCATCGATACAAGCACCACAGTTAATACATTCATATTGCAGACCATTACGAATATCGATTCCAGTTGGGCACACTTGTACACACAAGTCACAGTCAATACAGTCGCCTAAACCCATCTCTTTAGGATCTTGTTTACGTGTACGAGGACCACGGGTTTCACCGCGTTGGGTGTCGTAGCCTACTATATAGGTATTCTTATCAAACATGGCAGCTTGGAAGCGGGCATAGGGACACATGTGAATGCACATGATCTCACGCATCCATCCGGCATTACCGTAAGTAGCAATAGTGAAGAAAACCACCCAAAAATATATCCCGCCACCTGCATTAAGGGTAAAAAAGTCAATATAGAGCTCACGACTTGGAACAAAGTAGGATACAAAGGTAGTAGCTGTTAATAGTGATATTAATAACCAAGAGGTATGTTTTGCTGTTTTACGCCAGAGTTTATTCACACTCCACGGCATTTGGTCAAGCTTGATACGTTTATTACGCGCGCCTTCAAACTTTTCTTCAAACCATATAAAGATGAAGGTCCACACTGTTTGTGGGCATGTATAGCCACACCACACTCGGCCTAGATAAGTGGTAACGAAAAACAGCCCAAATGCGGCTATCATAAAGAGTGCGGCAAGCAAGGTGAGATCTTGTGGCCAAATAGTTAAACCAAAGACGTGAAATTTTTGCTCAGCAAGATTAAACCAAACGGCTTGACGGTCTCCCCAGGGTAACCAAGGCAGAAGTAAGAAAAATAACATGGCTATCCACCCCATATAACGTCGTAAGGTTGTCCATAAGCCATCGACAGCTCTTACGTAAATACGGTTGCGCGGATTGAAGCGGTCTGCTTTACTAGCATCAGGTTGATGGATTTGAATACGTTGTTGTTTGGAAAAGTCCTTGGAGTTGGATTCTGTCGTCATGTTACAGCCTTACTGCTTTAATATTGAACGATAACTAGCTTATTATATAGGTAATAACACATTATTGGATAAAAAGATGAGAGGCTGGATAGGATTAGCAATAATCGCGGGGGTTATTTATTATTTCGCGACAGAAACAGACAAGCTTGATAAGCCCATTAATGACATTAAAACGATGTTTACTAAGGCAGATAAAAAGCTTGATTCGATGACTGGTACAAAAATCACTAAAATAGATAAACACATTCCACAAATTAAAACGGAAATTTATGAGCGTTTATCGACAATTGAAATTCGTGAATTAGATGGTGTATTTACCAGTAATGAAGCAATTAGCGAGTTTAAAAGCCAATACTGCCATAGTAGTGCTCGCCACCCTGTTTTTACTAAAGACAATCTGCAATTTATTTGCGATAAAATCTAATAACTCGAGATCGTTAACGATTTTATGGTAACGAATTGACCTAAGTATCAAATAAGCCTAGCCTTTGTGTAATATCTGCAATAGGGGCTAGGTTTTTTTATGACACAATCACAAGCTGAATCGGTATCTGACATCTTTGACCCTGAGTTATGGGATCTTGTCGAAGGATTCAATTTTGAAGACATCACTTACCACCGCGCAAAATCTCAAGGCACGGTGCGTATCGCAATAAACAGGCCTGATTGCCTTAATTCATTTCGCCCTAAAACGGTAGACGAACTCTATACAGCTTTAGACCATGCTAGACAATGGTCCGATGTAGGTTGTGTACTCATTACAGGCAATGGACCATCAGCAAAAGGTCAGTACTCATTTTGCGCAGGCGGCGATCAGCGTATTCGTGGTAAAGATGGCTATAAATATGAAGGTGCTGAAGAAGGCACACCTGATGTCGCTCGCATGGGGCGTCTGCATATATTAGAAGTGCAGCGAATGATCCGCTTCATGCCTAAAGTGGTCATTGCGGTTGTACCTGGCTGGGCTGTGGGTGGTGGACATAGTTTACATGTGGTTTGTGATTTAACGTTGGCGTCAAAAGAACATGCTGTTTTCAAGCAAACCGACCCTGATGTAGGCAGTTTTGACTCCGGATATGGCAGTGCTTATTTAGCCAAGATGATTGGTCAGAAGCGTGCCCGCGAAATCTTCTTTCTTGGGTTTAATTACTCTGCAGAAGAGGCATTTAACATGGGTATGGTAAACCGCGCCATTCCACATGCCGAACTAGAAACTGAAGCCTTAGCCTGGGCCAAAGAGATTAATTCTAAATCCCCCACAGCAATGCGTATGCTTAAATATGGCTTTAATATGGCTGATGATGGTTTGGTTGGCCAACAATTGTTTGCCGGTGAAGCAACACGCTTAGCCTATGCTAGTGAAGAAGCTCAAGAAGGTCGTGATGCCTTTTTAGAAAAACGAGATCAAGACTTTTCACGTTTCCCGTGGCATTACTAATCACAATATCTGTTTTAATCGCCTGAATTAATTCATGTTATTAACTGTAATGGAAGGCCCTTTTTAGGGCCTTTATTGTTTTCAATATTAAAAATCACAAACGTAATCGAAATTTTCATTTGCAGTAATCGAATCAACCCTCTTTACATGATAATGAGAACTGTTATCATTTAAATAAATCAAACAGGGGATTCATCATGAAAAAGACAATCAGCTTTGCCATTTTACACTTCAGTGTGGCTTTTACGATTACCTACCTATTAACCGGTAGTATTATTATCGGTGGTACCATTGCCCTGCTTGAGCCTGCCGTCAATACAGTTGTGTTCTACTTCCATGACAAAGTGTGGAAAAATATTGAGTTGAAAAAGATGCAACAAACTGAAATAACAACTGAGTCAATACAGCTTGTGAGCTAGGATGATGCTGACATTGATAACCATCATCTGACTAACATATGCTTGTTGCTATACGATGCGAGTTTAACGATAGCAATATCGTAAGCGGCAAGATTTGCCAGCCTAATACGTATTGACCTTATAACTCAATAGGACTGTTTGCGAATAACCTGCATAGTTAAACAGGTAAGCATACAGACCACACTGTACAAGCTGCATATATTTAGACGACTGAACTACGATTAGACCTAATGCTAATATTGTAAAGCTCTCAAATACAAAACATCAAAAGTTAATATCGTAATTAACGAAGATTTGATGACTTGCCACTGCAGGATTACCACCATGCTGTGTTGAAACAACATGAACGCCACCTTCCAATATCCTTATCACCAGCACTGACTGTCAAACAAATGCAGATGCAGACTACAACCAATAACATGTATGGTTAATTTGATTTTGTAATCGCGATTATGCATCTGTTCAAGCTATTGTTTATCTGTTTCAACGTTATTAAGACAATTTATCAATAGAATAATTAATCATGCTCGCCAAGATATAAGCACAACACTAGGCTACTATTGACACGAGTATGTACAAATTAGAGTCGATAGTCCTTTTGGCCACTAATCAGCTTATATTCACAATAAACGCAACTAGCATAATTTAACGATTCCTAATCAAGAATGTTAATACTGTGCCGATATGTTTAACATTAGAATAAAATGAACATAACTTCTCTTGTATCTGGTCTTAGTAACACTGAGATCAAAAAAATGACCCGATTAAGGTATTAACCCATGTTTAACGCTTTTAATACTATCAAAGCTCGTATTCTTCTAGGCTATGCAGCTATTTTATTAATGACCCTAGTGGCTGCTGTTTTACTCAATAACAGCAACCAAACCGTAAAACGAGAAGTCGGTGGGTTTGTTGATGGCACATTACCAGCGCTTAACAGCATTACACGGGTGCAAAGCCTTGCCAAAGAATTGGTATTAATGGGTTATTCTTTATATGGCACAACTATCGATGTTACAGAATTTAGCCAGAATAAAGTTAAACTAGAAAAAAGCCTTAACGAGCAATATCAACAATTAAATACCGTAACATCTACTCAATTAATGCCACAAATTGACGCGCTTAACGCCGCGTTATCGGCACTTGAAAACACCATGAGCAAATCATCGGTAGATTGGGACAATGCCCGTAATCATTTAAGCACATTAAATAACAGTGCTAACGAGCTCAAAGATCGTCTAGATGTTCTTGCTGAGGAAATCTCAACTCAAGCCAACCTTAATGCGATCAACATTCAAAATGAACTTGGCCATAATACTATGCTTATTTTTGTATTAGTCGGGCTAATGTTGGTTGTGGCTGCTGGGGCTTACTTAGCAGCACAAAAACAAATTGCTACGCCGATTCAGCAACTATCAAACGACCTCACCCGCATTGCCCAAAATCGTAATTTGAAAGCTAAATTATCTGATGAATGTATCGTTGAAATTAGTAATGTGGCCACCAGTGTTAATGGCTTAATTAACGTATTCCGTTTAGGGATGAATGAAGTACATGATGCCATCGCCAGTATTAGCCAAACCGTTGCCCAATTAAGTAACACTACAGGTAAATCATCAGCATCTGTGGATGAGCTTCAACACACTATTGTGAGTTTAGTGGATGTAATGTCGCAACTTGAGCAACAAATGGAGCAAAGTGTCGAACACTCACAAAGTGCTTCAGACTCTGCTCAGCAGGGTGCGCAGAGTATGGTTGAAGGGCAAAAAGAAGTTAAACAAACAGCAGACAGCATTAGCGTACTGGCTCAAGACATTGAAACAACCGCCAGCATGTTACTAACACTGCAAAATTCAGGTAAACAAGTAGCGACAGTGGTTAAAACCATTGCCGATATTGCCTCACAAACAAATTTATTATCATTGAATGCAGCCATTGAAGCGGCTAGAGCTGGTGAAACCGGAAGAGGTTTTGCGGTTGTTGCTGATGAAGTTAGAACGCTAGCCTTGCGCACGCATAATTCAACAGTAGAAATAAATACAATGCTGGCCAATATTGTCGATTCAATTCAATCTGCGGTCGACAATATGGCATCAAACCAACAAAAAGCACAACACTCAGTATCATTAGCAAATCAGTTAGTGATAACGCTTGAACAGAGCCGCCAACTTATTTTGTCTCTTGCTACCGTCAGCCAAGAATCTGCCATGCTAGCACAAGCTTCACAGCAGCAAGCGAATACCGTTAAACTTAAAGTGCAAGATTTCACGCTATTAGGTGAGTCAGTTTCTGAGGGTAATCATCAAATTAGCGAGGCTGGTAATTTGTTGAGTAATTTAGCTGACAAGCTAACCGACACAGTTGAGCAATTTGAACGCTAAACATAGTTATTGAATAGACTATCTCGGTGGTTTTTGTTTTAACCAAATCCAAAAGCCGCTGAGAGATACCATTAACAATGCTAGCGCAAATAAGTCCCACAACCAAACCGTTAAATGACCAAATAAACGTCCACTATGTAAATCGAGTATCACACGTTGCCAATGCAAATTAGCACTGCGAGCAAGATTAACAACCTCTTTGTCTACAACGTCACTTTCACTCAGCCAAGCGACTGGCGTTGTTAACGGCGCAATAGCTTGCCAATCGATGAGTTGTTCGTCGGCTTGATAAACGCCATTGTCGGTATTTAACCACACCCGCCCATCTACAATCGCTAGCGCTAACAAACCAGATGGAAGACCTGTGCTGGCATTTTGAGTTTCTTGCAATTGACCAAGATCATTAAACAAATACAATTGCTGTGCATCTATGGCCACCAGCATGTTATCGACATAGCTGGCACTGATTAAGGTCGTATTTGCCTCTAAAATCATATGTTGGTTTTGCCACAACAAATTATCGGTAATATATAATGCAGACGGTGCAATACCAAACTGAGCAACATGAGAAGGTGCAGCAATACCATAATAATCAAGCAACCACGACTGGGTAACTGGTGTTTGGTCTAAACCAAAATCATCGCTGTGGTTTATTGCTACGCCTGTAAGCACTAACAATAAGATAAACAATGCACTCACTAATCCTAAGCGACGATGCCAAGGACGAAGGGCTCGCAAAATCTTAAGTCTAAAACGGTTACGTCGAGATGTTTTAGTCACACTAACCTGCTTGAAATGATCCGCTTGAATTGAAACGTGGCTTAGTGCACCACATGCGCATGAAGTAATAATGCAATGCGCGATAACTTAGTTAACGCTCTTACTGATAATGTCGCACCAGTAATCCCGTCTATATGCTTATCAAGCTGATGTTGATCATCTAACTTGGCCAGCTTAAATTGGTCTGTAAAAAAATCATGACGAACCTCGTCACCGCGACTTTCACGATAAACCAACACTTTAGTCCGCACAATTTGATGGTCTTTAATATGAATAGCGACCGTAATCGGCGACTCTTTGCCTATTTCGTCCATTATCCAAACGGTTTCATCATTGTGTTGCCAGTAGCGCATACGCATTTTATTAAAACGATGGGCTAAAATAGCTTCTATGGCTTGCTTTAGATCATCGTCTAACCACAACACTTTAGACTCGCCAGCATTGCCATTAAATGCTTGGTTAATAAAGGCGTCATTTGACTGATACTGTGTTGCTACAGCACTAAACGCCGACGAATAAACAGCTAATCCCATCATAAATAGCATCAAATATGATCGTAATATTGCCTGCATATCAATCCTTAGCCAAGAGTAAAAATAAGGGTGCCGACAATATACACTGTTGGCACCCATAATTTTACCGATAATCTGTTTTATCGGAGTGTCTTTTTACTGAATGCTCAGCAATTAGAACTGGTAACCAACACCTAGGTTGAAACCGTCTGAATCTGCAGCTCCACCAATGTTTTCGTAATCAGCTTTAAACACTACGTTTTCGTGTAACCAGTAGTTAACACCCACGTTGGTTTGTTTTTTCTTGGTGTCAGCGCTATCACCGGCATTGTTGTCCCACTCGTTATAACGAGCAAACACACCAAACTGTTCATTAATGCGGTAAGAAGGCTCAATATAGAAACCATTTTGCTTATCGCGACCTAATGCTTCAGCTTCTTTACCATCAATATCCCACTGGGCGAATAAAGCCTTAACAGTAAAGTTTTCAATGCTGTAAATAGCGTGTGCGGTTAACAATGTAGCAGAAGCGCTATCAACACCAGCAGTACCTTGAGTTAAGTCAGACTGGTACTGAACCGTGGCAGCTAATTCTAAACCCGGTACTGCAGTGTATTTTACACGACCGGTATAAGCTAAATCTTCGCCTTTTGCTTCAGATACTTTTTGACGACCGTTACGGATTTTATAGCCTGAGCTTTCATCCAAATACAAACCAGATGTCACTGCAGTGTCAAACGCTAAACCTGGAGCCGCTTTAATATTAAGGTTTAAACCACCTTCCCACCATGTTGCAGGAATAATGTCTTTTTCTACTGGGTTACGCTCAACACCGTAAAATACTGTTGGTTCGTGAGTTTCGTTGATAATACCCACTGGCATTAAAAATAAACCTGCTTTAGCGGTAAGCATCTCATTAAAGTCGTGCTCGATATAAGCTTGCTCTAACTCAACTTCGCCTTTTTTACTCTCACCGGCAATTGAGTGCTCAACTTCTAGTTCAGAGAAAAAACGAGTAGTGCTGTTAAACTCGTGACCTACAAATAAAACGAAACGGTGGAAGTCGAATTCTTTCTTGTCGGTACCCGTTTGGTTATTGCTAATGTTGTTATAGTGTAATTCACCATAACCACCAATAGTGGTTGCCGACTTGCTTGATGCAGTTGCTTCTACTACATCTGCAGTAGTTTCTACACGCTTTTCAGTTTGCTCAAGACGCTTTTCAAGATCTTTAAGCACTTTCTGCTGCTGCTCAATAATCTGGCGTAGTTCCGTTGTTTCGTCAGAAGCCATAGCTTGATTACTAGCCAAAAGACTAAATAGTGTTGCAGCAATTAACGTTTTTTTCATATTCCATCCCAATTAGATAATGTGAA
>NZ_PJAP01000750.1:0-1843 GCF_002836795.1 Shewanella sp. 11B5
TTATGCAGACAAACATAATGAGAATGACAACATAACCCCAGCGCCAGCCATAATATTACTAAGATATAGATTAGAGAGAGTGTAAAGGTGTCCACATTTGGTCAATAGCAAAAGCGGCGTTTTCTGTAACGCTTTCTACTCATTTCACAGGCTCAAAAACCCCGCTACGGTTTACTTAATGTATGTAACTAACATCAAATCTTTTAATCAACTGACTATGTCATCGGGTCAGATTGGATATGAATTTACTATCACTTTGATTGCAACATACACGGTTATATTGTTAGTGTGAGTAACCCGCTATAACATAACTATCGAACAATTAACGGAGCGAACTAATGGGATCTAACAATACTGATCAACATAAACACAGTATCGCGACTTTTGCAGCCTTGAAAACCGCCATTGCAAATGATGAAGAGCAGTTAGTAAAGGAATTATTGGCAGATGAACCGATGCAAGAGCTTGAGAAAAGCTACCTACTTGACCTAGCCCATCTAAACAATAATCGTACTATCATAAAATTACTTGAAGATATTCCTGAAAAATAGCTAAACAGAAGAATATAGTGTGTTGATGTCACCTCTATTTAGATGACCATTTTTCGCTTAAGAGAATCGCCGCATATAGCGGCGAAAAATGTTTATATAAGCCGTAATAACTAAGTATCATTTTTGATACTGTTACAATTCACTTTCCTCTTCTCTTTTTTCTATAGTAGCGCTTAATTTTTGATATACGCCAAGCGAAACAATCAAAATCGCCGATACCATAATAAGTAAAGCCGGATAGAGTAAAAGGCTCAGGTCTTTTGTTCCGGCTTTAAATATAAAAACCAGTCCTTCAATACTGACTGCTATGGTAATAATGACAATAATTTTTGTGATTGTTCGTCTTGCCTCTTTGGGATCCCGCAGCTCTTTGTCCTTAAAAACCTCTTCTTCCATCATATATTGTGCAACATCAATAATGGCTGCGGCTATGATTATAGCTGCGACAGATTGAAGCATTAATGGGATAAATCCAGAGTCATACTGAATGCCGGAAATGACTTCATAAATAGACCACAGCATAATTATCAAGGATAATATGATAAGAATTACAGCTGCGAACAGATGAACTCCAGCGAAAATTTTGTTAAACAGTTTTTTCATATTTTTGCCTTTAATATTTTATAAAATAACGTCGCTCATTCAGCTATTAAGTTGTACACACAATTAGGTATTGGTCTTCATTCAATGTAATGCTGATTATTTTTAACAACTCTTGATTGTCACAGGCTTATCACCCCAGAGGTTAATGTAGATAAGGTATCTTTACCCACTAGATTGACTAAATACAGTGACGCAGTCAACCTAACCGTTAGCGTGATAACAAATCAAACATGCAGTGATTGATAAATAGCTTTAAGTGCTGCTAATGGGTCGGCAGCTTGAGTAATTGGTCGACCAATCACTAAATAATCTGACCCTGCCGCAATAGCCTGGGGTGGAGTCATGACACGATGTTGATCACCGGCATCACTTCCTGCGGGTCTAATACCCGGTGTAACTAAGGTAAAATCTTGCCCAAATGATGATTTAAGCAATTTAGCTTCTTGAGCCGAACACACAACCCCGTCTAATCCTGCTTGATGAGTCAATTTGGCTAAGCGCAGCACATGTTCAAACGCAGGCACATTAATACCAAGCAACACTAAATCTTCATCTGACATCGATGTTAATACTGTGACGGCAATCAATAATGGTGCATCGTCACCAAAGGGAATCAATGCTTTTTTGGCTGCCTGCATCATGGCTAAGCCGCCACTGGCATGCACGTTAGTCATCCACACACCTAGATC
>NZ_PJAP01000751.1:0-1843 GCF_002836795.1 Shewanella sp. 11B5
ATGATGGTGCTAGAATTACTTTCTTTGTACGTAACTACAACAGCATCTTCTTTAAACCAAGATTTCATCAAAGAAGATATCATGTTTGCATGGCTAACAGACGATGCGACGATTAGCCCTGCTCCATCTGGGTTTACAAGCCTAATCTTCGATAGTTTTTTATGTGATGCAGTGATTATAAACTTGAGCACTGCCTCATTTTCAATGACCTGTTGGTACGAAACATTTGAGTTTGACAATAAATCGCTAAAGCTAGTAAATACCTGTGTGGCATTAGTATCGACAACCGAAATTTTCATATTATCCACAGCAACAATTTGAGGCACTCGACAAACTTTGTCACGAACAGCCTCAGCTAGACCATAGACATAATCACATGCGATTTGGCTGTCAGATTGAATATATTTTGACAGAACAATAGGTGCGGTGTCAGAGCGCCAAGGTGTGCCAGTTAGAGCTAAAGTAAATTTAGCTCTATCATGAATATTGAGTAAAATCTGCTCCCCCCACGAATTTGCATTTCCAAGGTTTGAGCCAGCACAGTGATGAATTTCATCGAAAATAACGAATATGCGGTTTGATTCGAATAGCTGCCAAAATTGGCCATCAAGAAACTGAAGACTCTGGTATGTTAACGACCGACCTTTTGCTCCCATAAGACCATCAAATCGTTCTCCTGCTTGTGTTTCTAAGCTTTCAGCGAAATCATGAGCAACAATTGATGAAGGAGAAAAGCATATGATTAAATCTATGAGCTTATTTTTTAAAAGGTAACTCGCTAACGCTGAAGCCATTAGAGTCTTCCCTGCACCTGGTGTAGCAAGCGTTAAAAAATGATTGTATCCATTAGAATAGTTGCTCAATGCTTGGTTAATACAGTGCTCTTGCCAAGGTCTAAGGTTCATGTTCTCTGCCTAATAATGTCTTCAATCGCTTTAATCTTGCCTAGCAGCTTCGTGTTGTTATCTCTTGCCATATGATATTTGGGTTGGATCTCGTCAACTAGTTCAGGCATATCTAAGTAAATATCTTTATAGGCCTCTGACTCTCCGATGCTTTGCAGTAACTCGGCTTTATAGCAAACCAACTTCTCTAATAATTTTTGATGATGACCATCTGTTTTAGTCGCCGCTATTGACTCGAAACTTATGGTTTTTACTTGAAGATTATTAGCATCGAAAAGATTTGTTTTACTAAAGCGAGTTTGGCCTTTAACTTTAGAGATACTCTTCTTCAACCACCCTTTTCTAACAAGCTTTAAGAGCTCGGAATAGATCATTCGCCTCACGTTGCTTGGATCAAGTTTGGGATCTTTTTTTAATGCTAGAAATGCAGACCTAACATCACTCGTAGTGAAATTGTCAAAATTTCCAGCTTCAATAACTTGAGCGACAACGGGATCTAACATTGCGACATGACCTAAAATAAACCCAATAATGGGTATTATAGGGCGTGGTGCTTTACACCTCAACATGAAAATCTAAACAATTTACCTGAAGGGAAAATAGGGTGAATGATTTAGTGACTGATTTTGGCAAAATGCTAAGATTAAAGCGTAAAAATGCAGGTTATTCTCAAGAAGACTTTGCTACATTGGCTGGTATTGAAAGAGGAAATTACGGGAAAATGGAACGTGGGCTTGTCAATGTCAAATTAGAAACGCTATATAAACTGGCAATCGCACTCGATTGCGAATTTGATGAAATTATGCCACCCAAGTGTAGTTACAAGGTGGAAGTAAATTAGAACGGAAGGTGTCAGCGATATTGCTTCATCTTCATGATGTAGGTCATGTTGTAGTGGCATATCCTGACTTACCTGAAACAAATAGAAAACGGGGGTT
>NZ_PJAP01000752.1:0-1842 GCF_002836795.1 Shewanella sp. 11B5
TATTACGACTTTTAATTGATGTTAATACCTGTTTTCTTGGCCTATTTGCGCGATAGAATTTGCTTAGAAGCATAACGCAGGTACAAAAAAGCCGACCCCGTTTGCCGGGTATCGGCCTGTTGATATAATGCTTATTAGCTCATTACGATTTAATGTCTAGGTTCTTTTTAAGGAATAGAAGCATTTTTTCATAATATTGGGCACGATTGTCATCATTGTAGAAACCATGGCCTTCATCATCCATCACCAGTTTTTCATAGGGATAATCACGTGCTTTAAGGGCTTTTTCTAATGATTCTAGTTGTTCAATGGGCGCTCGTTCATCGTCACCGCCATGTACTAGAAGCAAATTTGCTTTAAGCTTATCTACATTTTCTGAGGGAGACATAGCTCTTAGTACTTCACTATTTTGACCTAAAACATTTTTAAGGTAACTAGTACCCGAAGCACTATTTGCAATATCTCCTTCATCGAACATCAGTTCTAAATTATAAATCCCTGCAAAACCGATAGCGCATTTGAACAGATCGGGTTCAAGTATTGCGCTTTGCAATGCACTATAGCCACCAAAACTACCACCAGAAATACAGATGCGGTTTTTATCTACATAACCTTGATCAATGACGTAATGAGTGGCGTCGAGAATGTCATATTGTACTTCTGAACCCCATTTTTGGAATCCAGCTTGTTCAAAATTTTGTCCAAAACCACCTGAACCACGGAAATTGACTTGTAATACTGCCATCCCTTGATTTGCTAGCATTTGGTTTTGAGTATTAAACCCCCATTCATCTCTTATTCCATGTGGACCACCATGGGGATTGACTACAAGAGGGAGGTTTTTCGCTTCTTTACCATAAGGTAATGTTAAATAACCGCTAATTATTTTACCGTCTCGGCTGGTAAAACTAATTGGCTTCACTTCTGACATTTGCGCTGGGTCGAGCCATTTCTTGGCAGAGGCTAAGTGTTGGAGTGTGAGCGCCTTGGTGTCAAATATATAATAATCACCAGGATTTCGATCGTTAAATGCCACCACGATGAGTTTTTCTGAATGACGAGTTTCGCTAACAATACGAACTTGATGGCCAGGTAATGATGCGAGCAACTGCTTTAGCAATTTTGAATGACTGTCTTCTGGATTGACGAAAGCGTAAGACGGATAACCATTTTCAAATTCAACTGCATAGAGTTTTTTGGTAGCTTGGTTTATCCAGTAATTACTGGGATCACTTTTGTCATCTTTAATAATTTGCGTTTTTTCACCTGTTTCTAGATTGATTTCATAAATCCCTAAGGTTTCGCCTTTTACCCGAGCCGCTGCATAAATACTATTTTTATTTTCGGCAAAAGATATTGGGTAGAAATCATCCAAATTGAGTTTGAGGTTATCGGTGTTAAGCCATTCGCGGTCTTGACGATAAAATACTTTTGTTATGTTGTTTTCGTCTTCGCCTGCAACAAAGCGTACTTCACCATCGTGATCGGTTAGAAATCGAGAGTAACCTATAGGCGAAGTGGTGACTTTTCTGCGGAACCCTTTGTATAAATCTACACGGTATACAGTTTGTGATAATTCATAGTTTAAAGAATTAGACTCATTCCATGGGATTGCATTGACGAGCATATAGCGGTCGTCATCGGGAAGGGGATCTAAAATAAATGCCGTTGCTCTTATGGGGGTATTTTTCTTCAGATGTGAACCAGTTTGTTGCTCGCCGCTATTAAAACCAAAAAGGTAAGTTGCTCTTGACCCATCGGCATTAACAGCCATTAGCTCACCATAATACAGCGGTACGTCACTCCAACCTTTTAAGTATTCTTTTTGCAAGACGATTCGTT
>NZ_PJAP01000753.1:0-1839 GCF_002836795.1 Shewanella sp. 11B5
CCACCTAACCAACTGATAATAAAATACAAAAACAAATCACCATTGAGACAGAAGAAACAGATCCACTTATTTTATTGTTAAATTGATTTAACTCTACAATATCGACCGAATAAATAACGAACAAACCCCATACTTATATTAATCCACTCTAATTTAATATAACTAGTCTAGTTTTAATTCATTACATATTTACTTAACACACCTTAACGCCACTTAACTCCGACTTAAATTAAAGTTGACTAAATTAATCTCTAACAATTATTAAGGTTAATCTTTAATGTGAAAAGAGAATCCTAAAAACAAAACAATTTATTCATTATCAAAATAACAAAAACTATCCATACATAATACAAGACCGACTAATTCGTTAAGTAATAATGTGCTAGTACGTATTCATTAGATAATTCATTAATTGAAAAATCTATCTTATGAATAAACACTCATAAAATCACATTTACATCGCTTATGCGACCTACCTAACAGGTTCATATTTTAATTAGGTTGTCATGTCACGCTTAATATAAGAACGTTATTATCTGAATTAAAATTAAATACCAGCATAGGACCCTTGATCTAATATGGCAGAGCCCAACGTAAACGTCGAAAACAAGTAGTCAACGCATGCACACAGTAGACCTACTCCGGTCACACTCCATTTAGCTTGCTAAATGGAGTGTGAAATCTGATAACTTAAAGTTTGCTTGGTTAAGAGCTCGTTTATTCTGAACTGAGGTCTACTGCAGATTCAATGATTGTATAATGCTGATAAACTATTTAGGATCAGCACATCTGATCGCAAACAAGAATTAACGTAATGACCACTGAGCTTTATTTTATCTACGACTCACATTGCCCTTGGAGCTATGCCACCACACCGTTGGTGAATGCATTGCAGCAAGCCTATCCTGAAATGAATGTACATTTACTGCATAGCGCACATTACATTGGCAAAGACAGTGCTGGCGAAGAGCAAATGGAAGCGGCTGCAAGAATGAGTGGACTAAAATTTGGCCGCGATCATATTCGTTACGTAAACAGTCCTAAAAGCTCAATCAAAACCGCAAACTTTATGGCCTGGTTGCAGGGCAAACAAGCTGACAAGCAATTAGATGTGCTCAATGCGCTACAAAGAGCTCATTTCATTGAAGGCAACCCACTTAGCAATAAGCACGACTTTAATGACATCGTAGAAAAATTTAAGCTGTCACCATCAAATAAAGTGTTTAAAGATGAGCTCAGTATGGACGCAGAATACGTACTGGAAGGCATAGAAGAGATCCAACAAGTCATTGGTACTACCGGCTTCCCCGTTTTAGTCATGACCGTTAATGATAACGCCATTTTTATCGATCATTCACAATATCTGAGTAGCCCTCATGCTGTGGTTGCTGCGGTTGAAAAAGAAATAGCTGCGATTAAACTCGCGAAAACGGAATCGTAGCGATAAATCGCAACCCGCCAAATACATCATTGATGTGAATGTGCCAGCAGTAAGATCAAAAAACCACGGCTAATGACCGTGGTTTTTATTTACTAGCGACTTTTAATCGTAAAGGTTAAGCAATACTTTGAACTTGCGATGCCAATAACCAAATCGCTAATGCAAAAAATATTACGCCCATAAACTTGTTTTGATAGGTACGAAACTTTTCATTATTAAGTAGAGGTTTACCCAAACTGCCCACTAATGCCACCAACAGCAAATTGAACGTCAATCCCATGACATTCAGCAGCAAACCTAGCGCCAGCATTTGTTCACCTGAGCTAGCACTCAATTGAGTAGACACAAACTGAGGCAAAAATAACACAAAAAATATCAGTGCTTTAGGATTAAGTAAA
>NZ_PJAP01000754.1:0-1839 GCF_002836795.1 Shewanella sp. 11B5
TTTAAATCGTTGGTATCGTACCACCATCAATCACATATTCTGCACCATGAATTGACTTGGCTTTTTCTGATAATAGAAATGCTGTTAGTTCGGCTACTTCACTAGGATCCGCGGGTCTACCTATTGGAATACCACCTAAATCTTCCATTAACTTTTGTTTCGCTGTGTCAAAATCGCTACCTGTACTGTGTGCTAAAGTATTTACAAAATCACGTGCCGCTCCAGTAAGAACCCAGCCAGGAGCAATACTCATTACTCTAAGTCCTTGGGGACCCAGTTCATTAGAAAGCGATTTACTGTAATTTGACAAAGCTGCCTTAGACGCAGCGTATGCAATGGTTGAATGATATAAAGGCAATGATCGTTGAATAGAACTAATGTGGATCACTGTACCTTTTCCTGCCTCAATCATTGGTGGAATTAATCCTCGGTCTAATCTAACCGCAGCCAACAGATTTTGGTTTAACGCTTTATCCCATTCATTATCATCAAGGACAGCAAAACCACCTACAGGAGCGGAACTGCCACCCACTACATGTACGATTCCCTGTAAACACTCAACAAGCTCATTGATTTTTGTAATCACATCAAAGCAACCTTCAATTGTACTTATATCGGCTTGAATATAAATTACGTTTTTTAATGGAAACTCAGGTAAAGCGCGAGAGGTGGTAATTACATTCGCTCCTAGTTCAACCAAAGAATTGACAGTAGCTTGCCCAATACCTTTCGTTCCACCAGTGACGAAGTAGGTCTGCCCCTTAAATTCACTGTTTTTCATAGTTTTATTTCCAACTGAGTGATTAAATTATTAGTAAGAGCAAATTGAAAAGAGAGTTCAATTGGACTGCCCAAAAATGAACCTGACACCATTGCTACAACATCTGCGCCTAGTGACGTTAATTTGATACTAAGCACTTGATAACTTGATTGATATGTAGAAATTGCCAAATCGGTCCAGATTGAAATAGCTTTTTTACCAGTATGAGTTTTACCTTCATCTTTAACGACAGCATCTTCACTAAAACAACTTATCAACATTTTTCGAGTTTTAGTATTTGAAGCATCAAAGAATTGGTTTAGTGGTTCAGGGTGAATAGGCATAAAATATCCTTTTGTTTGAAATGAGTTGCTATACTATCGATTCATTACATAATGTGAAGTACACACTAAAAAGTAAGTATGAAAAAAATTAAAAAACGAAATGAATACAGTCGTATAACAGGTGCTGAAGCTGTCGACCAATGTTTGAAGATGTTAGAAGGGCGATGGAAATTACGTATTTTATTCCAATTATTTGGTGGTCAAGTGATGCGATACTCAGAGTTAGAACGCGCTATACCTGAAGTTTCGCAAAAAATGCTGGCACAACAATTGAGACAGTTGGAGACTGATGGTTTAGTCAACCGGGTATCCTATCCCGTAGTCCCCCCAAAAGTGGAATACTCGCTGACTGACTGGGGACAGGCACTTTGTCCTACTCTTGATTCATTACTGCATTGGACAGAGCAGCGAAACCATGACGACATAAACAGAAAAGACTAGTATCTATTTTGTATGTTGGTTGTATAGCAATAAAGCTTTTTAGATTAGATATTGCTTTAGTGAATAATAATGTGGCACCGTAAACTTGGGCACATTTTTAAGCTATAAACATTCTATATTTATTAGTGAAAAATGCACTTTAGTAACTATTAAAGTGCCACAGCCTAATCTTCAACATATGTGTGATGACGTGGCTAAATGTATGAAATATTACAATGTAGAATGATTGCTCTCAGCAAATGCAGATCAGTCGCCGATAGAATTTGAAATCTCTTTTAGAAAAGAGTCCGGTTG
>NZ_PJAP01000755.1:0-1838 GCF_002836795.1 Shewanella sp. 11B5
GTTTTAGTTGATGCCTTGATTATCTTGTTCGCTAACGTCTTCATGAGTACTGCGTTGCGTCTCAATTCAGATAATAATATTAGCCAACATTAATTGCGCAAATAAATATCTGTACGTTACAGGTTACTTGCGAGTTGCTCTTAACATCCACGCTGTTTTTTCGTGTATTCGCATGCGATCAGACACTAAAGCAGCAGTTGACTCATCGTCAGCAGCTTGGGCTAACTTAAGCACTTGTCGCGATGTTTTAACCACTTGTTCATGGCCTTGGGTCAGTAAGTCAACCATATCAGCAGAACTCGGAACACCTTCAACTTCTTTAATTGAACTCAGGCGAGCAAACTCTTTATATGTTCCCGGTGCAGCCACATCCAAGGTACGAATACGCTCGGCAATATCATCAACCGCTACCGCAAGCTCAGTGTAATGTTCTTCAAACATTAAGTGTAATTCGCGAAAATGTACCCCTGTGACATTCCAATGGAAATTATGGGTTTGCAAATAAAGTGTATAAGAGTCGGCCAATAAGTTTTTTAAACCTTCGGCTATTTTTAGTCGGTCATCTTTTTTTATACCAATATCGATGTCAGTCATTTTATTCCTCATAAAGTAGAATTAATTAGTCATAACATTACAGCATTTGTATAAATGGTGATTACAAGCCAGCAAGCTCAACAATACATTATTAACAACTTGCTTACATTGTATCCCAGCGTGTCTTTGTCGTCGTTTTATGACACCAACGAAAACAGTTCACGCTGTTAAAACGAATATCACACCACTAATAAAACTGAACTCAATTCAAATAATGTTCATTTATAAAACAGATATATTAATTGAATGTCTACATGAATTAACGTAATAAACTCGCGTAAACTAAATCATCTCGAATCTATTCGTTACGGTTTCGCTAACTCATCGTTAATGTTAGTGAGTATTTATACTAACATTATCATTTAATGGATCAACCGCTAGCCATTAAACTCTGTTAATACTTTTATCTTAAAAAGTACAAGCAAACATTGAAGTGGATCTCATATTGCTGCACGACGAGGAAACAACACAAAATACATATACATGACCACCACAAGGTTAATCAGCAGCACAATTACACTGAGCACATTAAAATGGCGAATCATTTCATAAAGCTCAAAAGGTAAATATATTGCGCCGCTAAGCAGTGCAAACCATTGGGTCCAGCGCATGTTATGCCATAAACCATAGGCTTCAATAAAGCGCACCGATGTATATACAGCCGCACCAAACGCCATTAACGTCAGACTAGATTGCGATACTGAACCCACCGCAGAAATAAAAATACCAGGGTAATGACTCGCTGGATTTAGGTGCAAATGCCTCACCAACTCAAGCGCTAACGCAGACAGATTTTGGCCCGTGTAGACATGCAAGCCAATGGCAACCAGTAATGCCAGTAAGCCTTTTGTTGCTTCAAGCACCGCGACAGCACGAACGCCGCCATCAGAATGTTTCATTATTATTGCTTTCCTGAAATAAAGATTGGTTTATATTAAGGTCGGTTGATTTTTCAAGGTTGTTTTTGCAGCGAATTATTGGTCATTACTTAAACAGGAGCTACAAGGAATAGACGTTGAGGTGTAGTCATTCTACATAAAAGTCGATAACGCAGTAGAAATGAACAACAAACGCTGCCCGAAGGGTACGGCTAAAAACGTTTTACTCTTTGTTGAGCGATTCTTTGGTAAGCACCTCAATTAAAATGTTGTTATGTTGAACGAAATTTAACCAAAAAAGTTTACCAGGCCCTAATGTCTTATACTGATTAAGCCTATGATGGCTCATTAATACTAAAGCACATC
>NZ_PJAP01000756.1:0-1834 GCF_002836795.1 Shewanella sp. 11B5
CTTTGAAAGTAGTGTGACTAAGCCGAAATACTCATGTATTTCGGCTTTTTTGTTTCGGTAGTTTTCAATATACAAACAATATAAAAGCTAATGCATCTAACGGTCATATCTTATATGGCCGTCATTATAGATAGACAAAAAATCAATATAACAATAATTAACAAGAAGAGACCACTCTATGGCTTCATCAATGCAAAGTACTCAACAAACAACAGTGACAGGTGACAGCGGTAGTTATCGCTTTGCTCTAGTGTCATTGACTTCACTGTTTTTCATGTGGGGATTTATTACCTGTTTAAATGATATTCTCATCCCACATTTAAAAGCGGTGTTCTCACTCAATTACACCGAAGCAATGTTGATCCAGTTTTGTTTCTTTGGGGCGTACTTTTTAGTCTCATTACCAGCAGGTAAGTTAGTCAAAAAATTAGGTTATCAAAAAGGTATCGTCACTGGGCTCGTCATTGCTTGTATCGGGTGTTTGTTATTTTACCCGGCTGCAGCGTTTGCAACTTATGGATTATTCCTAGGTGCACTGTTTGTATTGGCGTCTGGGATCACCATTTTACAAGTGGCGGCAAACCCTTATGTCAATGCGTTGGGCTCAGTTGAAACCGCATCAAGTCGTTTAAACCTAACCCAAGCATTTAATGCATTAGGGACGACTGTAGCTCCTTTCTTTGGTGCTGTATTGATATTGTCTGTTGCATCTGGTGCGGTAGAAGGCTTAAGCCAAGCACAATCAGAAGCTGAAGTGGTAAAGCTTCCATACTTGATTCTGGCTGCAATGTTAGGCTTGCTCGCGTTAATTTTTTCCAAACTCAATTTACCTACCATTGCTGAACACAGCGATGATTCTGCTACTGGCGTGATAACGCATAATGGCAAAACCAGTGCCTTACAAAGCATGCATCTGGTGTTAGGTGCTGTCGGTATTTTTGTCTATGTTGGCGCTGAAGTGTCTATTGGTAGCTTTTTAGTCAATTTCTTAGGCGAAGAACAAGTTGCAGGTTTACAAGAAGCAGAAGCCGCTAAATATATCACCTACTATTGGGGCGGGGCGATGATAGGTCGTTTTGTCGGTTCTGTGATTATGCAAAAAATCCCAGCAGGTACCATGTTAGCGTTTAACGCTTTTGTTGCCGCAGCACTGGTGTTAGTGGCAATGAACAGTACTGGCGCTGTGGCCATGTGGTCAATTTTGGCAGTTGGATTGTTTAATTCGATTATGTTCCCAACTATCTTTAGCTTAGCATTGCGAGATTTAGGTCCACACACCTCACAAGGTAGCGGCATATTATGTTTAGCCATTGTTGGCGGCGCAATTGTACCGTTATTACAGGGTGTGATGGCCGATAATATGGGCCTGCAAGTGGCGTTTATTTTACCAGTTGTGTGTTATGCGTTTATTTTATTCTATGGCGCTAAAGGCTCAAGAATGTAATCTGGTTTTGATTACAGATATATTGCACTAAATCATCAGCGGCTTTCGGGCCGCTTTTTTATGTTTTGCATTAGTGAACATAACATCACACAGTTGTGAAAGGGCAAGGGTTGGCTTCAACGTATTAAGGTCGGGTGATGTTACAAAAGGTCATTCACAGAAAATCTATAAACATAGAATGATTGACTCTTTTATGCTGCCAAAGTGAGGAGTAAAGGCTGATATGGCCTTGCTATCAACAGCTTTAATCCCTATGATCAGCACGTTTTTAAATTGATCGTTATATTAGATAGAGAGCCCCCATGTTGACTTATCCGTTGTCAGGCAGTTCATCAGAGTTAGTCTTAAATGTGCTAACCATGGTGTTAACCCGAGGAAAACCATTAGATA
>NZ_PJAP01000757.1:0-1833 GCF_002836795.1 Shewanella sp. 11B5
TCTCAACCATACCATTTTTGCTTTGTTTCTTGGGTTATTAAATGAATTACCAACATCTACAACATACTTGGGCAGACTTTAGCCAGCGCATTAGCGCGTTTATTCATCGGTTAGGTTTAGAGAACTTAGCATTGGATTGTGATCATGCTGCTTTGCGGGTGAACGATAATCAAACGGCGCAGTTACTCGTCGATGAATTTTGTCAGCACGGCAAAATCATCTCTAATAACATCATCAATGGTCGGCCGATTTTAATCATTAAATTAGCCGAGCCATTAGTTATCGGTACGATGAAAATTCAGTGTGTTGAGCTGCCCTTTCCATCTGACAAAGCCTATCCGATTGAAGGTTGGGAACATATCGAATTAGTGTTCCCATCGCAGGCACAAACTTGTGATGAACTAGTCGCAGAGCTTATCGAAAAAGTGCCACGACTCGCTGATGTTATTGCGGGTAATACTATTGCAAGTAATGCTATTGCAGGTAGTGACGAAAACAATGATATTAAGGTTAAACAAAGTTCGCCAAAAGGCGATAAAGAGCGCCTTGCTAACCCAACTATCGCGTTTAAGGCCAATGGCATTTGCGTAAAAGTACACCCACACGATATTCAAAAGATTGTTGAGAGTGAACAAGCCTGCTAAGCACGAGCTTTTACTCGTCACGCTTTATATTGAAACATCAGCACTGATATATAAAAACCAAACCTAGATATGTAATGCCATAACTGAGTTTGGATTTTTAGATAATGAAATAAAAATTGTAAATCATTAAGCTTTTCAAACTAATTTGGATTTCTGTTTTTACGCTTAATTAAAAATCTTAGCGCTAAGTAATGCAGCACAGGCAAAGCAGTGTATGTCAGTAACAATGAATCAAACAAAAAAATCCACTTTACGATAACCCACTTATCTTTTCCTGTGCACAAGCTATGGCTAAAAAATGCTACACACTCACCTTCTGGAGTCATTAATATTACGATGGCAATGCCAAATATAACGAAGAAGAGTAATAGTCGCTTACACATTTCATAAATTAGCGCTTTGCTAGGCTTTACCTTTATCACAAATCAATTTACTCAATTAATCGCGTCATAAACAAGCTATTAGGATCTAGCTCATAATCCGCAAATGGGCCGCAGTAATCAAATTGATGTCGTTCATATAAACGCCTTGCTGAAGCAAAAAAGTCCATAGACCCCGTCTCCAAGCTCAACCGCTGATAACCACGAGACTTAGCGACGTCCAATATGTGCAACAACAATGTCGACGCTACACCTTGGTTTCTGGCCATTGCAGCCGTTCGCATAGACTTAATTTCGCCATGGGTTGGCGTTAACTGTTTTATCGCTACGCATCCTAGTACTATGTCACCTTGTTTGGCACTCCAAAAAGTAATTGATGGGTGTTTTAAGGCTTCAATATCTAATGCATGAACACTCTCTGGTGGCGACGTTGCATACATATCAGCCAAATGTGCTTGCAGTAACTCAATCACGCCAGAGCCCTGTAAATCATCAATCATAATATCCATGTACCAAGGCTTCCTGTCGAACTATTACCGTTTATGAAATGCATTGCTATCAAGTAGCTTAATGACCAAATCGATGCGCTTATGAGCTAAATAATCATCCCTATGACTAAAACCAATAACGACAAATAACAGTAGCAACCACACAAAGTTTTGTTCTACGAGTAAGTCTACTTTTGCAATATATAAAATAGCGCCAATAGTCACCAAACACATTAGCCATTGGATTAACCAAGTATATGGTTTGGGTCTCAGTTTATCTAAATCAGCACGTAGTTGGTTATTTTTTCCCGTTTCCATTGA
>NZ_PJAP01000758.1:0-1829 GCF_002836795.1 Shewanella sp. 11B5
ATTGTTTCTGTAAGAAAAGTCATAATTGAAGATGCCGTTTTAGTTGCTGATAAAGTTTATATTTCAGATAATTTGCACGACTTCGAATCAATATCATTACCGATAATCCATCAACCTGTTAAATACCATCGTGATGTGCTTATTAAATCTGGAGCTTGGATTGGTGAGAATGTATGCATTATTGGTGCTAGTATCGGTAAAAATTCAGTCGTTGCAGCAAACTCTGTCGTCACAAAAGATGTACCAGATTACTGTGTAGTCGCAGGTGCTCCTGCCAGAATAATCAAACGTTATTGTCATGAAAGCCAGTCTTGGAAAAAAGTTAACCATGAATCAACATAAAAAACTGGGTCTAGTCACTGTTTTATTTAACTCGCCAGACGTATTAGACGACTTTTTTGTTAGCTTGTCCTGCCAGAATTATCAAAACTATCAGATTTATATTATTGACAATAGTACTATTCCTGAACCTTTAGCCAAATCTCGTGAGCTCGCTGAACGTTTTCAAATTCCTGTTACCTTTATTGATAACAAAGGCGATAACGTCGGGGTCGCAGCTGGTAATAATCAGGGCATTGATGCCGCATTAAGTGACAATTGTGACCTGGTATTATTTATTAACAATGATCTGATTTTTAAAGATGAAAAAGTGCTGTCCAGTTTGGTCGATAGCATGAACTCAGATGAACTTAATATGTGTAGCCCTGTTATCCTCAATTATCCGGCAAAAAAAATCTGGTACGCTGGCGGATACATTGACACCATTAAAGCAGTTGCTCCTCATCACTGTATCGATGATGAATATATTCCTAATAGCATACAACGTGCATCGTTCGACTACGCACCCACCTGTTTTTTAATGGTTACTGCTGCATTGCTTCGTAAAGTAGGGCGTATGGATGAAAAGTACTTTGCATACTACGACGACACTGATTTTTTGTTTCGTTGTAATCAAGCAGGATACAAAGTTGAACTACTGCCAAATGTGGTTATCTACCATAAAGTGGGTAGCTCAACCGGTGGAGATTTATCCTACTTTGGAGCCTATCATCTAGCTCGAAATAGAATTTACTTTATTCGTAAAAACATTAGTGGCATAAGAAAATACATTAGTTTGCTTTACACTGTATCTACACGTTGTATTAGACTTTTATCAGCCACCCCTGAAATTAGTCAGGCGATAAAAAAAGGGATGGCGGATGGTTTCAAAATGTAATCGTAATACTCCGCAAACATTATTGATGTTCTTCGCGGCATCAATGATATTATTTTTCCCTTCTTTAACGATGATTTTATTAGGACAATCATCTTTTACACTAGGGATAGTAGTTGCCTCTTTGTGTATTTCATTTTTCTTATGTATTCATTTTTATTTAAACCGAACAGTAAAGCTCGATCAAAGCGTTATTTTTGCTTTACTCATTATAGTGTCATGTTGTTTCTTTATTTTTGTGCACTTATTCTTTGTAAATCATCAATTACCAATGCTAGTAGAAGTGGATGCTAAACGATTTATTTTCAGCTTTGCCTGTTTATTTATCGTTGTGTTATCTGCTTTTTTAGCCGCTTTATACTTAAAAAATAACTCAAATGCTAAACACTTTTATTATGTAGTTAATATTTGTGGCATCTTATTGTTATTAAATGGATTAATTAGTTTAACAAAAATAGACTTTTTTAGTACAGGGCTTGCCAAACCAACATTTTTGTTTCTCGAACCGTCACATTTTGCCTTAGTAATCACTCCGTTTTTAATCTATTTCTGTCTCACTCTTTCTCGAAACAAAGCGTTATTACTGCTGCTTATCGTTGCAAGTTGGGCTGGGTAT
>NZ_PJAP01000759.1:0-1825 GCF_002836795.1 Shewanella sp. 11B5
AAAACCACAACCAGCTTGACCAATGTGCCCTAACGCGAGGTGGCAGTTAATCATCGCATTGGTTGCATCGGTGCCAATGGTTGACTGATTAACCCCCTGACAAGATGCCGTAAGTACTTTTTTATTGTTGGCTACAAGTTGATAGAATTGCGTCAGCTGAGTGACTGAAACACCGACTTGCGTGGCAAGATCGGCTAAATTGGCACTTAATTGTTGCGCCTGCAAAACCACAGTATCAAAGCCTTCTGTATGTGCGGCAATATACGCGTGGTCGACACGATTTTGATCTGCTAGGTAACCGAGTAAGCCATGAAATAAGGTTAAATCAGCGCCCGGTTTAATGGCTAAATGTAAGTCTGCTTGTTTTGCTGTGGCTGTTGATAACGGGTCGATTACCACTAACTGAGCATTATTGGCTTTTTTTGCGGCTAAAATTCTTTGAAAAAGAACGGGATGAGTCCAAGCGGTATTGGCCCCTACAAGCACTATCACATCAGCTTGCTCTAGATCGTCGTAACATCCAGGAACTACATCTTCACCAAAGGCACGCTGCATTGCGCTCACCGCTGACGACATACATAAGCGTGAGTTAGTATCGACGTTAGCCGTTTTTAAAAAGCCTTTAGCAAACTTGTTGGCAACATAATAATCTTCAGTGAGTAATTGGCCAGAAAGATACAGTGCGACTGAATCTGGACCATGTTCTGCAATGGTTTTCGCAAAGGTATCAGCAATTAAGGTGCTCGCCTTGTCCCAATCAAGTGGCATACCAGAACGAAGTTTAGGATAACGCAGTACATTGGGTTGGGCTAAACTGTCGAGTAAGCGTTCACCTTTGGCACATAAATGACCGTAATTAGCTGGATGCTTGTTGTCACCGACTAGTATTAAATCTGCAGCGTCGACATCGGTCCAATTCGGTTTATTTGAAGACACGCTAACACCGCATCCGACACCACAATAAGCACAACTTGATTGGACCACTGACATACATCTACCCTTTCACTTTGACTATCTCATGGGTAAGGTACTGCGAAAGCTGTGCCAGAAAATTAACTCACTGATTTATAATAGAAATGGATATTTAGATAAATAAAGCATTACAACATTTGCGCAACAAAAGTGCATTGGCTGCGCTGTTATGTAGCGCATCTAATTGAAATCAAAAGACTTTAGATACCTATAAAGAGGTATAAAAATAAAAGTGAGATGTATACTCTTGAGGAATAAAAACAAAAATACCGACATTATGTCGGTATTTTCAAGCCATCTAAGATAACTTATTTTGCAGTACGGCCATCATCGTGGCATGTATCACATGTTGGCTTTTCGCCTACTTTTGCTTCATGTGGCGCATGACAATCTGCACACATTAAAATACCATCATGTGGCTTATGGTTATCATCCATTTCAGCTAGTGAACCATGACAACTTTGACATTGTTCAAATTCATAAGCGCCATCTTTTGATGGTTCACCATCAGCGTGACAGTTTTCACAGCCACCCATTTCAACGTGAAACTCTGCGAGGGTCTCATCAGCAGCAAATGATGCAGAAGACATCATCATTACCGCGAAACCAGCCGCAAACAATGCACTCAGTAGTTTATTGCTCACTATTCATTCCTCCAATTTAGTGTGTGTCCGCATTCTATTATCTGACGCGGATCATCACACTGCAGCACGACTCTTTGCTTAAGGGTTATTCGACAACGTTGTTTATAAACCGTTTATCAAAGATTTATAAACAATCTCAAATTAACTGACAATATAAACGTAGTTAATCAATCCACTTTAAGCAAAATTAATTTAGATTAAGTCATAAT
>NZ_PJAP01000357.1:0-8494 GCF_002836795.1 Shewanella sp. 11B5
AATAGAGTTAGCATGTTATCAAGCCATTGGCTGGCAATAACCCCAGACAACGCACCCACTAACACACCTATATTGCCACCTTGAGCAATAATATCGGCAAACTGGCTTCGTTGAATATTACCCATCGTTGCCACTAACCAACATATATAAATTACCAATGCGATAGTGGTTCCAGTAATAATCGCTTTAACGATGGTTTTGGCATCTTTACCGTAATATTTGACTAAACTTGGCACATTGCCGTGATAACCAAAACTGGCTAAGCCAAATGGAATCGCGGCAAGTAAATAAGGCAGGTAACGCGATTCACCATCAGGCGACACTAGCTTTATGGTATCGATATCGATTAATAAGTTACCAATAGCCAAAAAGAAAGTAATCACCATGCCGCCAAGCATGATTGTGGTGATACGGTCGACCGCTTTAGTACTAATAAATACCACCAGAGCCAACACTACCGCAAACACTAATCCGGCTACGCTCTGCGGTAGGCTTACGCCCAATGCAGACAGACTGTGATTCACAATCGAACCACCACCGCTGATGTAAGCATAGGTTAAAATATATAACACAAACGCAATCGAAACGCCGTTAATCACCCGCCAGAACTGCCCCAGAGTCACCCGAGTTAAGGTGTCAAAACTGTCACCTGGTTCAAAATGCAAATTGGCTTCTAATAACAATAAACCCGACATTAGCATGCAAAACCAAACGCCGAGTAACATCGCGATAGAATAGCCAAACCACATTCCAGCACCAACAACGGGTAACGAAAACATGCCTGCACCCACAGTGGTTCCGGCAATAATCATCGCCCCACCCAATACAGATTTACCGCTGGTTCGATGCTTGGCAGCATTCATATGATTAGCCATTATTGTCCGTGCTCCGCTTCCACACTATCAACAATGGTTTGTCTTACTAAAGAGCTGAGTAATTTATTAGCGTTATCACGAATTCTGATCACTTCAGCACGATGTTCGTCGCTGCATAAATAGCCCAATTCTTTCAATTTCACACTCAGGGTGTTATATAATTTTTTGTCATAAAATTCTGGTGCAGTAATACCGTGCAGCGCGCCTAATCGTTGGGCTAACAAATGGCTATCGCGTTCCAGTTCTGAGCGCTCAAGATCAGGTTTTATTGCCAGTAAATTAAAAATAATCGCATAACGTTGCAACGTTTCACTGATAGTTTCGGCTAACAATAACACTTGGGTAATATGACGAGGCGTTATCTCAAATTGATCGCTACCTGTCAGTAAACCTTGTTCAAGCATGAAATCTAAAATGCAATCTACATGTTTAGGCACATCATCAATGCCCATAAAGAGTTCAGCTTTAAGCAATGGATAAAAGTCCATTACAATGGCATGAATTCGCTGACGGTCGCACACATCATAATGCACTAAACAACTGGCAATTAATGACGGAAGCGCCATTAAGTGAATAATATTGTTACGGTAATAACTCATGGTGATGGCAATTTTTTCATCAACAGAAATGATTTCGCCAATAAGATCTTTGGTACTGACAAACTTATTTAACGACAAACAATGATCAACAATTGACTTGCCATTACCTTCTGCCACTGAGGCGTATTCGGTATAAGGCACTGTTTTAAGTAAGGCTAAATACAAATCAAGCTGACGCTCTAACTGGCTTCTTTCTAACGCATTTTGCTCTGACGCTAGTAACACTAAACTGGTCAATGTTACTGAGCTGGCTGCGGCAGCGCCATTGATATTAGTCATTACACGGTTAGCTAATAAATTAACTGATGGCGTAAACCAAGAAGGTTTTTGATCAGGATCTTTAGCTAGCTCATCACGCCACTCTGGCGCCTGCTGATTTAAGAACTGTTGTAAATTAATCGGCTCACCAAAATTCACATAACCTTGGCCAAAATTGCCTAACTTACGAATAGCACCAAATACCTGCCAAACTGATTCTTTTTTCTTTTTCTTACCGCTTAATTCTTTGTGATACGTCGCCACTTCCATCACATGGTCATAACCTAAATACACGGGTACTAAGGTCACTGGGCGCTCTATCCCACGTAGCACACTATTAATTGTCATAGCCAACATACCGGTTTTAGGCGCTAACAAACGTCCGGTACGCGAACGGCCGCCTTCAGTGAAATACTCGACCGCATAACCCTTAGCAAATAACTGATCTAAATATTCACGAAATACTGCGGTATAAAGTTTATTACCATTAAAACTACGACGGATAAAGAATGCACCACCACGGCGGAACATCGGCCCTGCTGGCCAAAAATTAAGGTTAATACCGGCAGCAATGTGCGGCGGAACCATGCCCTGATAATACAAAATATACGACAGTAGCAAGTAATCCATATGACTACGATGGCATGGAACGTAAACAATTTCATGGCCATCATGATGTAACTGTCTTACTTGTTCGGCACCTTTGATATTGATACCACTGTATAATTTGTTCCATAACCAAGTCAGGAAACGTTCGGCAATACGCACCAAACTGTCAGAATAGTCGGCGGCAATTTCATCAAGGTATTCAATGGCGGTTTCACGCGCTTTCTCGACCGTTACTTTCTTATTCGCAGACTCTTCTTCAATGGCTTTTTTGATAGATTCTGATTTTAATAAAGAGGCAAACAACGCTTGTCGATTAGGTAATTGTGGCCCTGTCATCACTTTGCGTTGACGGCGGAAATGCACTCGGGCGACTCGGGTTAATTTGTGAGCAATTCTTTTATCAGTACCATGTTCATCGGCCATATGACGAAGCGATAGTGCATTAGAAAACTGGACGAAATTATGGCGTCCTAAAAATAAAATCATTAACCATTTACGTAACCACGTAGGGTTTTCACGTTCAAATACTGCAGCTTTCATGCTGTCTTCTTCTTTACCGGGTGTACGTCCCCAATAAAGGCAAACAGGAACCAACTGTATATCTAATTCAGGACTCTCACTGTGAAGAGACAATAAGCTGGTAAAATAATTAAGGAATTTGTCACCACTTTCACGTTTACCAAATAGTGGTTTGCGGCCCTCTAAACAGACCACACGAGGCACGGTTAAGCCATCAAGCTGTAATGGCTCATAAGGACTGGGCAGACCAAAGCCCTCGGTGATTTCGCTCAACGCAGCAATATCGCTAATAGATTCCGTTTTCATTAAATAAACCAAAGGTTTAGTTGGATCTATATTGAGGTCATCAAAAGGATCGTGAGGGACCACAATGGTCTGTACCATCCACTTTTGAATCCATCTTAATGCTCGTAAAAATATTGAATCTGGTTTTGACATGGTTATTTTCGCAACATAAGCCACTGTAATATTGATGTATAGGATACCAGAAACCACCCTGCTTACACTATCAGACCGATCTATCTTTACGCTTAAGCTCTCACTATCAGAAATAACATAAGACAGAACATTAGTAATAGTTAACTAAAACATATTGTTGAGTGATACTTAATCAACAAAATACAAAAAATAGTTGGTTAATACTTGCGCGAACATAAACACTGTATATAATGACAGTCACTGTATAAAAAGACAGGAATCATCATGAGACCGTTAACGCCGCGCCAAGCAGAAATTTTAGACTTAATTAAAAACAATATCGCCGAAACAGGTATGCCACCCACTCGTGCTGAAATTGCGAATCGTCTTGGCTTTAAAAGTGCTAATGCCGCCGAAGAGCATTTAAAAGCATTAGCCAAAAAAGGCTTTATCGAGATCATGCCTGGTACCTCAAGAGGCATTCGTTTACCTCATGAAGAACAGGTTGAAACCGGTCTGCCACTGATTGGGCAGGTTGCTGCTGGTGAACCAATTTTGGCTCAAGAGCATGTAGAGCAATACTATCAAGTCGATCCAAACATGTTTAAGCCCGCCGCAGATTTTTTGCTGCGAGTGCGTGGTGACAGCATGAAAAACATCGGAATTTTAGAAGGCGACTTACTCGCTGTACACAAAATGCAGCAAGCACGTAATGGCCAGGTTGTTGTGGCACGTGTTGATGATGACGTCACCGTAAAACGATTTGAACAAAAAGGTAATGTGATTTATCTGCATGCCGAAAATGAAGATTACAATCCGATAAAAGTAGATTTAAGTTGCCAAAGCCTAACTATCGAAGGGCTTGCCGTTGGCGTTATCCGTAATGGAGATTGGTTATGAACAAACTAATGGGCATCGCGCCACGCCACCCGGGCTTATGGGTAGATTTAACTGAAACAGAACTGCATGGCACCCAAACCATTCAAACATTAAAAACTGTCACTCAAGGTGAAGCTGAACTGAGCCAATTGTGCAGCCAGTTAGCGATATTGAGCCAGCAAGGCAGATGGATTGTATTAATTAGCCCGCCCCATATTGGCTATAAACATATGCTGGCAAGTGCTGGTGTAAGAATGGATCGCATTTTACTGGTGCACACCAAAGATGAAGTCGAAACATTATGGGCCATGGAGAAAGCGCTCACTAGCGGTACATCGAGCGCAGTAGTGACTTGGACAAGCTCACTTGATGCTCGTGATAGTCGCCGTTTAGAAATTGTTGCTAAAAGTGCACGTGCATTAGGGGTGGTAATTGAAGATGTGAATGCTCACTTACCTCACAAACATCAACTTGTTAGCCCTACTTTAACAAATGGAACAAGTAATTTTTGCTCATTTCACTAAGCACGAACCCTTCATTACCAAGCCCTGTATTGAATTCAGGGTTTTTTTTCATCTTTTTTCAGCCTATTAGCCAACAAAGTGATCTTGATCAATGTTTAATCTACAAGTAATGTGGTTAACAAGGATGAAACATTTTTTATCTTTAATTGGACGTGAATGACAGTAATCAAGATTACTTTCAGACAAATGATCCAAATCAAAATTGATAAGTTCAGTCGTAGGTACAAGCGTGGTGCACAGCTAACAATAAAACCGTAGACCGTCTGTTTACAGCCACCAAAGTACTTTGAGGTCATCAAACTTTTTTCGGGAACCGAAGAGTTTGCATAGAGCAGAGAATTACTGTGTGACTCTTCTTTGTAGTTGCTATTTGCAATTAGCAGAGGAGTAGTCTTGTGAAGCAATGGTTGTATTGTTTACTGGTTGTGTTTGTAGCACTTCCGCTTGGGGCAACAGAAATGCCCCTCAACATGACTCAAGGCGTGACAGATATCAGTGGCAAGGTTTACGACCTCCATATGACAATTCTTTATATCTGTTGTGTAATTGGGTTAGTGGTGTTTGGGATCATGATTTACTCAATGATTTATCACCGCAAATCAAAAGGCGCTGTCGCGGCCAATTTTCACGAAAGTACCAAAGTGGAAATTGCTTGGACCGTCATCCCTTTCATCATCTTAATCGGCATGGCTATTCCAGCCACCAAAACCTTGATTGCTATGGAAGATCCCAGTGATGCTGATCTCACCATAAAAATTACTGGGTCGCAGTGGAAGTGGCATTACAGCTATTTTGATAAAGACATCGAATTTTACAGCACATTATCCACCCCCAGAGCTCAAATTGATGGCAGTGAGGCCAAAGGAGAACATTACCTCCTCGAAGTCGATAAGCCATTAGTACTGCCAATTAATCAAAAAGTGCGCTTCTTGATGACATCTGATGATGTTATTCATTCATGGTGGGTGCCGGCGTTTGCCGTTAAAAAAGATGCCAATCCAGGCTTTATTAACGAATCGTGGACCCGCATTGATAAACCCGGTATTTACCGCGGCCAATGTGCCGAATTATGCGGTAAAGACCATGGTTTCATGCCGATTGTGGTGCAAGCATTATCGGAGGCCGATTTTGATAATTGGTTAGTGGAGCAAAAACAACTAGCAAGCAATGCTGCTGCAGCCGCTGCGGCATCAATGTCTAAAACCTTGTCTCTTGAGGAGCTAACCTCACAAGGTGAGCAAATCTATATTGCTAGGTGCGCCGCTTGTCATCAACCCAATGGCGCGGGTCTTCCTGGTGTATTCCCATCATTAATTGGCAGCCCTATCATAAAAGGGCCTGTTGAAGATCACCTGAATATCGTCTTAAACGGTAAACCAGGAACCGCAATGCAAGCCTTTGCAAAACAACTTAGCGCCCAAGAAATTGCCGCAGTAATTACCTTTGAGCGTAATGCCTGGGGCAATAATAGCGGTGATGTAGTTCAAGCTGCTGATATAGGCAACTTTTTAGGCAGTAACGAGGCAAGCACCGAACCAAGTAAAGCAGTAACCGATGCAGCAAATACTATTGCAGCAACGACAACTGACATTACCGATGCGGTTACCGCAAAAGCCAATCAAGCTGTCGAAGCCGTAGCAGAAGCTGTTGTACCAGAGGATCTGCCCACTTTAACCTTGGAGCAATTAATTGCTGAAGGTGAGCAGGTTTATGCTACGACATGTGCTGCGTGTCACCAAGCCACTGGCGCAGGTTTACCTGGCGCTTTCCCTTCACTTATTGGCAGCCCTGTTGTTACCGGACCTGTTAGCGGACATATCGATATCGTTATGCACGGTAAACCAGGAACCGCAATGCAGGCATTTAGTGGTCAACTTAGCCCTCGCAAGATGGCGGCGGTGATTACGTATGAGCGCAATGCGTGGGGCAATAATTCTGGCGAGGCGGTGCAACCTGCCGATGTCGCTAGCCATGGACAGTAGGGGAAAACAATGAGCACAACAACGCACGATACACTGGCTACCGCTCATGATGATCATCATCACGGGGCTCCGAAGGGGCTAATGCGCTGGCTACTCACCACTAACCATAAAGATATTGGATCGCTATATTTATGGTTTAGTTTCATTATGTTTCTTACTGGCGGCGCCATGGCAATGGTCATTCGAGCTGAATTGTTTCAGCCTGGATTACAGCTAGTAGAGCCTAACTTTTTTAATCAGATGACCACAGTTCATGGTCTCATCATGGTATTTGGGGCGGTGATGCCCGCTTTTACCGGATTAGCTAACTGGTTAATTCCAATGATGATTGGTGCGCCAGATATGGCACTACCGCGAATGAACAACTGGAGCTTTTGGATTTTACCCTTCGCCTTTGCCATGTTATTAGGTTCGCTATTTATGGAAGGCGGCGGTCCTAACTTTGGTTGGACATTCTACGCCCCGCTCTCAACCACCTATAGCCCTGACAGTACCGCCCTATTTGTTTTCTCCATTCACATAATGGGAATAAGTTCGATAATGGGCGCAATTAACGTCATTGTAACCATTGTAAACTTGCGAGCTCCTGGCATGACATGGATGAAGTTACCTTTATTTGTGTGGACCTGGCTTATTACCGCATTTTTACTGATTGCGGTAATGCCAGTGCTCGCAGGTGCGGTCACCATGGTATTAACCGATAAGTTTTTTGGTACTAGCTTTTTTGATGCAGCAGGTGGTGGCGATCCGGTGATGTTCCAGCATATTTTCTGGTTCTTTGGTCATCCCGAAGTTTACATCATGATTTTACCGTCCTTCGGTATTATCTCCGCGATAGTACCAACCTTTAGCCGTAAAAAGCTGTTTGGTTATTCCTCAATGGTTTACGCCACTGCCAGTATTGCCATTCTGTCATTTTTGGTATGGGCACATCACATGTTTACCACTGGTATGCCTGTTTTTGCCGAATTGTTTTTCATGTATTGCACCATGTTGATTGCCATTCCAACCGGGGTGAAAGTGTTTAATTGGGTCGCAACAATGTGGCGTGGTTCTATGACATTTGAAACCCCAATGCTGTTTGCTGTGGCATTCATTATCCTGTTCACCATTGGTGGCTTTTCGGGTTTGATGCTGGCAATTACCCCTGCGGACTTCCAATACCACGACACTTACTTTGTCGTAGCTCACTTCCATTATGTACTGGTTACTGGGGCGATATTCTCCATTATGGCGGCGGCTTATTATTGGCTGCCTAAATGGACCGGCCATATGTATAACGAGACCTTAGGCAAGTGGCACTTTTGGTGTTCGGTAATATCCGTCAACGTGTTGTTTTTCCCAATGCACTTTCTAGGTTTAGCGGGTATGCCACGTAGGATCCCCGACTACGCTGTACAGTTTGCCGATGTGAATCAAATTGTGTCGATTGGTGGCTTTGCATTTGGTTTATCTCAGCTAATTTTCCTTGTTGTGGTACTCAAATGTATCAAGGGTGGCAAACCCGCTGGAGATAATCCTTGGGAAGCAGCCGAAGGCTTGGAATGGTCGATTGCCAGCCCAGCGCCATATCACTCGTTTACCACTCCACCGGAGATTAAATGAGATGACACAGCCAACAAAATCAAATCGTAAGCTATTAATCATCCTGATTGCCGGGTCAATTGGTATGTTTGGGTTTGGTTTTGCGCTGGTACCGCTTTATGACGTGCTCTGCGATACATTGGGGATTAATGGAAAAACCCAAAATAGCGCCAGTAGTTATGAAGCGGTGGTGGTTGATAAAAATCGGACCGTAACCATTGAATTTGTGACTCAAGTTCAGTCAGGTA
>NZ_PJAP01000760.1:0-1825 GCF_002836795.1 Shewanella sp. 11B5
GAATGAGTTTGAGGTTGAGACAATTAGCCAATTGATTGGTTACTTCGGTTTTACCTACCCCAGTTGGGCCAGCAAACATAAAGCTACCAACAGGTTTCTTTTCTGAACCTAAACCACTGCGAGACAAGCGTATAGCCGCGCTAAGGCTCTCAATCGCCTTGTCCTGCCCAAACACTACCATCTTTAGGTTGCGTTCAAGGTTGCGTAACATATCCTTGTCAGTCGACGATACCGACTTCTCAGGGATACGAGCCAATTTAGCAATGATTGCTTCAATTTCAGCTTGGCCAATGGTTTTCTTGCGTTTACTTTGCGGCATCATCACCATTCGAGCGCCCGCTTCATCAATCACATCAATCGCTTTGTCAGGTAAATGGCGATCATTAATGTGTTTTGCCGAAAGGCTAGCTGCACTGCTGATGGCAGCTTGGGTATAACGCACCCCATGGTATTCTTCGTACTTAGATTTAAGCCCCATTAAAATTTTGGTGGTTTCGGCAACTGAAGGCTCATTAATATCAATTTTTTGGAAGCGACGCGCTAACGCACGATCTTTCTCAAAAATGCTTTGATATTCTTGGAACGTGGTTGAGCCCATGCAACGTAACTTACCACTCGATAGCAATGGCTTAAGCAAGTTAGATGCATCCATCACACCGCCAGAAGCGGCACCAGCACCAATAATGGTATGAATTTCATCAATAAATAAAATGGCATGCTCATCAGCTGCGAGTTCTTTTAATAAGCTTTTAAAACGCTTTTCAAAATCACCACGGTATTTAGTGCCCGCTAATAATGAGCCTAAGTCTAACGAATACACCGTCGCGTTGGCCATAACATCAGGCACTTGCTTATTGACGATACGATAAGCCAAACCTTCTGCGATAGCCGTTTTTCCCACGCCAGCTTCACCCACAAGTAATGGGTTATTCTTACGTCGACGACACAAAGTTTGAATTGCACGCTCAATTTCAGCATCACGACCAATTAATGGGTCGATACTGCCGTCTTTGGCTAATTGGTTTAAATTGGCAGCAAACTGCGCCAACATGCTGCGGTCTTCGGCATTTTCAGATTGATCGTCAATGCGCTCTTGATCTTGTGGTTCGCCAGAATCATCTTCTTTTGACATGCCATGAGAAATAAAATTAACCACATCTAAACGGGTAATATCACAACGACGCAGTAAATATACCGCTTGCGACTCTTGTTCACTAAAAATAGCAACGAGTACATTGGCACCAGAAACTTCGTTACGACCAGACGATTGCACATGGAACACGGCTCGTTGCAAAACACGTTGAAATCCCAAGGTGGGTTGGGTTTCACGTTCTTCGGTTGATTCTGCAATAATGGGCGTGGTTTGTTGAATGAAATTAGCCACTTCTTCTCGTAAACGATTAACATCCGCCCCACAAGCAATTAATGCTTCATAGGCCGAAGGATTATCAATCAGCGCTAATAATAAATGTTCTACCGTCATGTATTCATGACGTGAATCTCTAGCTTGCTGAAACGCTAGGTTCAAGGTGACTTCCAGGTCTTTGTTCAGCATAAGCACCCCCTAAATTTAACCACAGACTGTGAGATATCGATTTTATACTTTCTCTAAAGTACACAGTAACGGATGTTGGTTTTCTCTTGCAAACTGATTTACTTGAAAAACTTTTGTTTCTGCAATCCCAAATGGAAATACACCACACAATCCTTTGCCTTGGTTATGGATCGCTAACATAATATCTACAGCTTGCTGTTCATTTTTCTCAAAGAAACGTTGTAATACTTCTACCACAAAGTCCATCGGTAGAAGTATTACAACGTTTCT
>NZ_PJAP01000761.1:0-1825 GCF_002836795.1 Shewanella sp. 11B5
GCATCGTCAGATGTGGTTAAGAGACAGGTCGCTAACGTAGGTTTATCGCAATTAATAAGCATCAGTATTCCTGTGTTAATGACGATTTACCCAGTTGCGATAGCATTGGTATTGGTGACTTTTTTGACAGAACGCTTTGCTAGACCGGCATTTTCGCATCGTGTCGTGCTGAGTGTGGCATTATTTTTCGGTATTTTTGATGGGTTACAAACGGCAGGCATGGATATGAGCTTCCTAGACTTTATGCCACTGCATGTAGAGGGGATGGCTTGGTTGCTACCTACTGCGTTAACGGCAATTGTGTGTTTGTTTATACCCAAAAATCTGGATCAAAAAGCGGATGCTTAATTGTTAAATAGATCATAATTAACAGAGCAATATAACGACGTTATGATAGATTATCTAACGTCGTTTTTTATTATTTATTGGATACCGCTTTGGCCAAACCTGTTTATCAACCCGATCCTTTAATTAACCAGTTTCTTGATGATTTATGGTCAACTAACGGGCTAAGTGATAATACCTTGGTATCTTATCGTACAGATTTACAAAATGCAGAACGTTACATTTTGACTAAAGGTAAGGATTTGCTGCAAGTTGACCAGGCCTTACTGCGTGATTATCTTGCTGAACGTTTTGATAAGCAATTTGCTAAAAGTAGTACAGCGAGACTTCTCAGTAGTTTACGGCGTTTTTATGCTTACTTATTAGTTAAGCAGAAAATTAGCCAAGACCCGACTGCATTAATCAAGTCACCTAAGCTCGTTCGCCAATTACCGGATACATTGTCTGAAGCGCAAATAGACAATTTGTTATCAGAGCCAAATATTGATGATCCGATCGAGCACCGAGATAAAGCCATGTTAGAGCTTTTGTATGCCACAGGGCTGCGGGTGACTGAATTGGTAAGTTTAACGATGGAGCAGATTAGTTTGCGCCAAGGTTTAGTGAGGGTGATGGGTAAAGGAGGCAAAGAGCGTTTGGTCCCTTTAGGTGAACTGGCCATTACAGCTGTTGAGCAGTACATCAAGTTTGCTCGTGCTGAACTATTAAGTATGAAACAGTCTGATGTTTTGTTTCCCTCTCGCCGTGGGCAAATGATGACCAGACAAACCTTTTGGCATCGAATTAAATTGTATGCGGCCAGAGCGGGTATTCAATGTCATCTATCTCCACATACGTTACGCCATGCTTTTGCTACCCATTTACTTAACCATGGCGCAGATTTACGTGTGGTACAATTGTTACTCGGTCACAGTGATTTATCGACCACTCAAATTTATACACATGTTGCTAAAGTACGCTTACAGCAACTACATAGCCAACATCATCCACGCGGTTAGCTTAGCGGGATGTGTATCCATGTGGGTTTCAAATTCTTACATTTAAGATAATGAGTATTTGTTGCGCTAGCGAAATTAAATCTGTAAGTTTTGCTTACGAAGTCGGGTCTATTGATTATGAACCCGTGTAATATAGGAATTACCATGAAGTTAACTAAAGCATTCGCCCTTGTTGCCAGCCTTATTATTGCCCCTATTGTGTCAGCGGCAACTGCGACCGATGTATCCAATGAATCAGCATTAAAGCAAAAACTCACTGAAACCTTAGGGGTCAACGTGATGCTCATTCAACAATCTCCAGTCGATGGTTTATATCAAGCACTAACAGACCGCGGAGTCCTATACGTCACCAAAGATGGCGCAAAGCTATTTCATGGCAATCTGTATGACATGGATAAAGGCATGAAAAACTTAACTGAGGCAGCTTTAGCTGGACCTCGTATTGAGTTACTTAAGCCGTTTGAAGATGAGATGTTGGTTTA
>NZ_PJAP01000762.1:0-1818 GCF_002836795.1 Shewanella sp. 11B5
GCTCCAGTGACTGATTTTACTCTCCCTGCGCATTATTCACGTAAAAAGATCCGCTCTATGGGGCGAGTATCCATGATGGCAACACGTGCCAGTGAATTAGCGCTTGAAGACGCAGGTTTGTTGAACGATCCCATCCTGAACTCCGGTCAAGCTGGCGTGGCCTACGGCTCATCTACAGGCAGTACAGATCCTATTATGGGCTTTGGCGACATGTTAAAAACTGGCGAAATGTCGGGGTTAACCGCCACCAGTTATATCCGCATGATGGCCCACACTACCGCAGTTAATATTGGGGTGTTCTTTGGCCTACAAGGCCGTATTCACACCACAAGCAGTGCCTGTACCTCTGCCAGTCAAGGCATTGGCTATGCTTATGAAGCGATTAAATATGGCATGCAAACCATTATGCTCGCGGGCGGCGGTGAAGAGCTTTGCCCTACCGAGGCGGTTGTGTTTGATACTTTGTATGCCACCAGCACCAAAAATGATACTCCAGAGCTAACGCCGCGCCCATTTGACAAGAACCGCGATGGTTTGGTTATCGGTGAAGGTGCTTGTACTTTGATATTAGAAGAGCTTGAACATGCTCAAGCCCGTGGTGCTAATATTTATGCTGAGTTGGTTGGTTTTGGCACCAATTCAGATGGCCAACACGTCACTCAACCCAATGCTAACACCATGGAAGTGGCGATTCGTTTAGCCTTAAAAGATGCCCAATTATCGGCACAAGACATCGGTTATATCAGTGCTCATGGCACCGCAACCGATCGCGGTGATATAGCAGAAACTGCCGCGACTCACGCAGTATTTGGTGCAGAAACGCCCATCTCTTCATTAAAGAGTTATACCGGTCATACCCTAGGCGCTTGTGGTTCATTGGAAGCATGGAGCAGTATTAACATGATGAATGAAGGCTGGTTTGCACCGACACTCAATCTTAATGATGTCGACCCTGAATGCGCCCCGCTGGATTATATTAAAGACGATATTCGTCATATCGACACCGACTACATTATGAGTAACAACTTTGCCTTTGGTGGCATTAATACTTCATTAATTTTTAAACGTTGGCGTTAATTGCATAAGAGCATCGTCCCAACTTAGCAGCCAAATAATACAGGCGAAAGCGATGCTATCGCCTGTATTTTTTACACCTTGTAAGCCGCAGCTTTGGTTTGATAGTCTTGAGTAATCTGTTTCATTTCTACCGCGCCACCAGCCAGCTTTTGAACTTGTGCCGATAACAGTACAACTGCTTGAGCGTTGTCCAAAATCTCCGATCCTATTTGAGTCAATCTATCTGCTTGTTGTTGTGTACCATTTGCCACGTTGTGGCTCAAGGTCGCCACTTGACCAATTTGGGCTGAACGTTGCTCAAGCCCTTTGGCTATGCCACTGGTATGAAATACATTTTGCGTCGTACGCTGTTTGCCTTGATCCATCGACTCAACGGTTTTTAGCATGCTGATATTCAAACGACTCAATACTTTTTCAATGCCATCGGTCGATTGACTGGTACGCTTTGCTAAAGTGCGAACTTCATCTGCCACCACCGCAAAACCTCGGCCACTCTCACCCGCTCTAGCCGCTTCAATCGCCGCATTTAACGCCAGTAAGTTAGTTTGATCTGAAATACTACGAATAGCCTGTAGCAATGTGGTGATAGCACTAATATCCGTGGTTAAATCGGTCATTGATTCTGCCACGTCTATCATATTAGTTTCTAGCGCCTGCATGTCTTTCATAATGCTTAATGCGCTTTGGCTATCACCAAGACTTGAGGCTGCCCCTACTTTTGCCTGATCCGCTGATATTTGA
>NZ_PJAP01000763.1:0-1818 GCF_002836795.1 Shewanella sp. 11B5
CTGCATTTATCGTCATTAACGACACCATTTACCTTTATTCGTACCTTATACTCTATGTCAAATAACCGTCAATGGCTATTCTCGGCCCGGAAGTTTTTTCCATGTAACGGTATCACGAAGGTATACCGGCGAAAGTTCATCAACAGTAGTATGCAAACCTTGTTGATGACCTTGTTGTGCCAAAACTAACATAGCTTTCGCATCTGGATAAGTCGCTTCAATGCATGGTGTCATGTGTGGCGCTATCGTTAATAACTGTGGGTAAGCTTCAAAGCCAGTGCCACAAACACTAATATTTTGTTGTGTGTCGAGGATCAACTCAATCGCTTCAGGCGCACTAACGTGCTCTTCGCCTACTAACGTTGCAATGCCGTCTTTGGCAATGTATTGGCCCCAATAAACTTCCTTCATACGCGCATCAATACAACACAAAATTTGCGTGGCACCTTGTTCTGTTATGGCTAATTGGGCCATTGCCGCTAAGGTCGAAATGCCAATAACCGGTAAATCGAGTCCTAAAGCTAAGCCTTGAGTCATACTGGTACAAATACGGATACCAGTAAAACTGCCAGGACCGCGGCCATAAGCAATCATATCCACATCGGCCAATGTCACTTTGGCTTGAGCGAGCACTTCATCAACCATGGGTAGTATTCGTTGGCTATGCTCACGTGGTGAATCAGCAATAAGCGAAAACACGTTGCCATTAATGGTTAACGCAGCAGAGCAAGTTTCGGTGCAAGTATCAAGAGCGAGAATGGTTAACGGCTTTGGCATTATGATGGGTTACCCAGTAAAAAAACATCAAATAGACTCAATATGATAACTGATGCGCACGGTTTTAAAAAGCTTAAGGGATTTGTTTTAAAAATTGTAATGCTAGGTCTAAGTCACGTGTGCGCTGCATTGGCGGCAACGAATTAATAAACGCCTGCCCATAAGCACGATTAACGATACGGTTATCGCACAAAATAAGCACACCGCGATCTTTTTCATCACGTATTAGCCGCCCGACTCCTTGCTTTAAACTTATCACCGCTTGTGGCAGAGAAATATGGCTAAAGGGATCAAGTCCCTGGCGTTCAGCATTAGCGGCCCGTGCTTTGTATAAAGCATCATCTGGCGATACAAACGGCAATTTATCGATAATCACGCAGCTGAGTAACTTACCGCGAACATCGACTCCTTCCCAAAAACTGCTGGTGCCGAGCAACACTGCATTACCCAATTGCCTAAATTTATTTAATAAACTTTGTTTGCTAGCTTGGCCTTGTACCAATAATGGATAAGCGACTTTACCTTGTAAAGCGGATGCAACTTGTTCGAGCATTTGATGACTAGTAAACAATATGAACGTACGGCCTTGAGCGGCGTTGATAGCTTGAACACACACATCAACTAATTGTTTAACTGTATGTTGCGACTGCCCTACTTTACCTAAATGGCGCGGCACACAAAATACCGCTTGATTAGGGTAATCAAACGGACTGTCTAAAATAATTTGCTTCGCGGATGATAAGCCAAGCTCGGTCGCAAAATGGCCTAAACTTCGGTTTACTTGCAAGGTCGCCGAGGTAAAAATCCAACGGGTTTTGGCATCAAACAGCTGCTGGCATTGTTTGGCCACATTAATGGGGCTAAGCCGAAGCATGATAAAACGTGGGCCTAACTCGACACTGTAAGCCGCTTGCATGTCTTTGCATTCAAAATAGTCTTGTAGCTTTTCAGCAAGCTCGTGTAATTGTTCAAACGCTAAATCGAGCAGGTCTTCGCGGCCAAGATGATGGCGAAGCACATTCGCAAGATCTGTTAATGATT
>NZ_PJAP01000764.1:0-1813 GCF_002836795.1 Shewanella sp. 11B5
AGAAGATCAACACGAGAGTTATTTACTTGAAAATAGCATCGCAGGTTATACCGATAACAGTGATTGGGTTGTTGGTTTAGCGTATCAGTCTGAAATCTTTGCCTCTGACACGTACCCTGAGTTCGATTATTCTTATAAAGTGCCGGGTGCATTTGCTCAACTTGATTATGAGCTGACAGACCAAATCACCACCTCTTACAGTGCGCGTATTGATGAGCACAGTGAATATGGTACTCAATTTAGCCCAAGAGTGTCAGTGCTTTATCGCCCAAGTGACTTAACTATAAGAGGCTCTTATGGGGAGGGGTATTTTGCCCCTACGCCGTTTGTTGAAGAGATTGAGGCCGCAGGATTATCAAGGTTAGCGCCGATTGACAACTTACAAGAAGAACGCGCTAAAACGGCATCGCTTGATGTGAGTTATACCTTTGATGATGTGGAAACGAGTTTGACCTTGTTTGGCTCGAATGTGGATAACGTCACGGGTTTAGAGGCTTTCTCTGCCAATAACGATGGCACCTTAGACGCTGTTAGGTTAGTTAATGCACCCGGCGAAAGTCAGATCCGTGGTTCTGAAGTGTTGCTGCGTTATTATTTAGGCGATGTTAAGTTGACCGCAAGTTACTTGTATTTAGACGCAACTGAAGTGTCACCCGACGGGGACGGCCGTAGAGCCATTGCTTTAACACCACGTCATTCTGGTGGTTTTGTCGCTATGTGGGAGCAGCATGGCAACTTTAGAGCGGGTTTTGAAGCTTATTATACCGGCACCCAAAGCGTGAATGATAACCCTTATATTGATCAAACTAATCCTTATTGGCATCTTGGTTTAATGGGCGAAATTACGGTGGGCAGAGTCAGTTGGTTTATTAACTTAGAAAACTTACTCGATGTAAAACAAACCGATGAGCATCCAATGTTACTGCCTAATAGAGCGCCTAGTGGCCAATGGACTACCGATATCTGGTCACGTAATGATGGCTTTATTGCTAACGCAGGTGTAAGAGTTAAATTTGGTCATTAATCGCGTTTTACTCGTGTAAGTTGACCCGTCACAAAAAAGATAAACCGTCAGTCTAATACTGGCGGTTTCTATTTCATTTCCATTTTCACTGTATTGCTTCTTTAATTCACTCCCTCTCGCTAATTCACTTATCCTTGTTAATCAATTATTCGCATATACAAAGGGCGACAATTATTGATACACAAAAAATATGCATTTATCGGTCAGTTTTGTCACACTTGCATAAAGAATCAATAAAAAAAGCAACAATAAGGACAGGTAATGAAAACGTTTTCTCTGGTGTTAACCAGTTTAGCCATTGCAATATCGGGCATGACACACGGGGCAGAAATTGACGCTAAGTACATTCAGCGAATAGGCCCTGTGGATCAAGTATCAGCAGCGCCATTATCGAAAAGTGCCCATGCAGATGCGCTGCGTGCTAATTTGGTTGCTCAGATCAGCCAGGCTAATCACGCCAGTAAGGTGACGGTATTTAATCAACCACTATCTTGGCAAGCTGCATCAACTAAGGTTGAAGGCGAGGGCTGGTTAGCCTATCAAGTGCCAATGTCGACAGATCGTTTTACCCAAGGCACATTAACCGTTGAAGGGCTTGAAAATCCTCAAGTGTATTTGAATGGGCAACTGGTTAAATCTGCCGATAAAGTCGAACTTGAGCTGACAAATGGTGACTACCACCTTGTGGTATTGGCCGATGGCCAAGCGCAAGATAGCGAATTTAGCCTTGATTGGCAGGGCAAAAGTGAAGTTGATAATATCGACTTTGCTGCACAAAAAACGCAGCGT
>NZ_PJAP01000765.1:0-1806 GCF_002836795.1 Shewanella sp. 11B5
AAAAATCAGGATTATCCAATAAATATTCGCGGATCAACATTTCATCAAACGGTGCTTGTTGCAGGTTCGCCATCATGTCGATGCCAAGATCTTGTCCAATTGAATTAATATCTTTTGCTTGCTCACTGCTAACCGTATTGTCAGCGGCCACATTAGTCAAACTGACTTTTGAGGTAATGTCACTCATAGTTGTATTTGTCCATCATATACATGTTCTGCCGGTCCGGTCATCCATAACGGCTTACCCTCGCCTTCCCAATTTATGATTAAGCTGCCACCTGGTAAATCGACTCTCACCTGTTTATCGAGCTTATCTTGCAATTGCCCAACCGCTGCCGCGGCACATGCACCTGTACCACATGCTAAGGTTTCAGCTGCACCGCGCTCATAGACACGTAACTTAATGTGCCCAGGGTTAATCACTTGCATAAAACCAACATTTACGCCTTTAGGAAAGCGCTCATGACGGGTCAAGCTGTTGCCAATTTCGTCCACGTTAACCGTTTGTACGTCTTCGACTTGAATCACACAATGTGGATTACCCATTGAAATGGCACCGCATAAATAAGTTTGCATCGGCGTTTGCAATAAATAGGTTTTTTCGCTTTTTTTGGCTTTAAATGGAATTTGGCTTGGCTCGATGACAGGAACGCCCATATTAACGGTCACGTTACCATCACGCTCAATTCGTAAAGTTATTTTACCCGAGTTAGTACTCACGCGAATTTTATTCTTTTGCGTTAAACCTTTATTTCGAACAAAACGAGCAAAACAACGAGCGCCATTACCACACTGTTCAACTTCACTGCCATCGGCATTAAAAATACGATAATGGAAATCTAAATCTGGATCATAAGGCGGCTCGACCAACAAAAGTTGATCAAAACCAATCCCAAAATTCCGATCGGCAAGACGGCGAATTTGTTCAGGCGAAAAAAACACATTTTGTGTTACGCCATCAACGACCATAAAGTCATTACCCAGTCCGTGCATCTTAGTGAAATGGATCACAAAAGTTTCCTTATAAAACGTTATGCCGCTAGCTTACTGCCTATGGCAGTAAATGTTCGCCTTGCCAAAGTTGTTCTAGCGTTTCACGCTGACGAACAACAAAATCATTACCACCATCAACCATAATTTCAGCCACTCTTGGGCGAGAATTATAATTTGAGGCCATAGCAAAACCATAAGCGCCACTTGAACGTATCGCTAATAAGTCACCCGACTTTACCGCTAACTGTCTGTCTTTTCCCAAAAAGTCACCCGTTTCGCATACTGGGCCTACAATATCATAAGCAAAAGTTGGCGCATCATTTTGTTGTACCGGAATAATATTTTGCCATGCGCTATAAAGCGACGGACGAATAAGATCATTCATTGCACCATCAACAATCGCAAAACGCTTATCGCTGTTTTCTTTCAGATAAAGTACTTGAGTGACAAAAATACCCGCATTGGCGGCTATAGCACGGCCAGGTTCAAAAATTAACTTCAATTTACGACCATTTAAGCGCTCGAGTAATGCAGCGGCATATGCGTCTGGATGTGGTGGAGTTTCACTGTTATATGTTACCCCTAAGCCGCCACCCACATCAAAGTGTTCAATTTGGATACCTTGTTCGCCTAAACGATCGATCAATGCAAGCATGCGATCCATGGCATCTAAGAATGGCTTTATTTCGGTGAGCTGTGAACCAATATGGCAATCCACACCCTTAATATGTAAATGAGCTAATTCTGCTGCACGGGCAAAAACCACTTCGGCTTCTTCCATGGCAATACCAAATTTATTTTCTTTAAGGCCGG
>NZ_PJAP01000766.1:0-1805 GCF_002836795.1 Shewanella sp. 11B5
TTACCCTTAGTTTTCATTGGCATCATGCCGGTTTTTTCATCGGTAAAGAAGCCCATTTGATGCTCTACATTGTGCCAGTTTGCTTGGGCTGTGAACTCGCCTTCGTTTTCAAGTGTTCGTTGATAACGTACTAATGCGCCATAACTGTCATTATTCGTCATGTCCATATACTGGTTTGCAAAACCTTGAAAGGGGATATGTTGATGAGTCAATTTGACAGCAACTTGTTGAATGTCATCTTGCCAAGCAGCGGTTAATACATGATTTTGTGATTGGTATAAAGTGTCTAGTACTTTATCGCCATGGGCATCTGTATAGCTGTTTGCATCTTCAAATGATCCTTGGTAATTAAAGCTTAATGTTTTACTAGCAACAGTGGCATTTACACCTGCGAGAATGGCGTCATTGGTGCTTCGATAACCGCTAGATATGTTACCACTTTGCCATGTCACTGTGTCGCTATCGGTAAATACAGGGGTTAAGCTAGTGACGTTAATTACGCCTGCAATGTTATCGCCACCGGCGCTCACCGGAGAGACTCCAGCAACCACTTGGGTCGAACTAATTTGATTGGCTGACACATATGAAAGTGGCGGGTTCATCTGGTTTGCACATGATGACGTAATGTCGCTGCCATCAATGAGCACTTTGATCCGATCACCCATCATGCCATTTAAAATCGGTAATGCAGATACACCACCCGCTTCAGAAAAATCTACACCTTGTTTATTTAATAAGTTTTGTGCAGAACCGAGTAAATCGTTATTGGCCGCTTGTCCATGTACTTCAACCCGCTCTATGCCTTCACTATTTCGCTTATCATACTGTTCAGCCATCACTGGTTGTGTAATAGCAAACATTATAGCCAATGCAATTGATGAGTAAACCCATGGGGAATTAGTATTTAATTTAATGGTTTGCATTACTTTATTTGTCAATGTCATCACCTTTATTGTTATTTTATCAACCTTTGATGAATATATTTCAAAGGTGTTTATTAGTCTGTTAAATTATAACCTGCTAATAAATATGATGAATGCGACATAGTGTCGCACCTTGATGAATAGCTGTCTGTGGTGATGAATGAATCATGGAGATATCAATGACACTGCATCAGTTTCTGACATGTGGATTGATGACTTTTGTATGAAATGATTATTTTAGTGCTTGTTATTTAGCGACAAGCTTGCTTATACTGCGTGACATCTTGTCGGAGTGCCATTATGGCTGAGACCGTTTATTCGGGATCCGTTGAACCTGATCAGGCTAGAACCTGCGAAGGAAACAAGCGTAATAATCATGATTATTGGGAAGATAAATAACGTATTAACACGATTGTAATTGGACGTTTACCTCCGAGTTTTTTATCGGCTTATATTCCAGTTACGTTATTACTTTAGTATTTTTCTATGTGATTATTGACGTAAGCAATAGCTTTTTTATTGTTTACTGCTGCTATCAACACCTCTCCAGACAAGCAACTCTACTCTTAATATTGAGGTTGCTAATGTCAAATCCAAACCGTCGTCAAACTCGAGCTAACGCTCAACAATTTATTGATACCCTTAAACCGTTACAACATCCTAACTCGGAAAAAGTCTATTTAGCGGGTAGTCGTGCTGATATCAACGTTGCTATGCGTCAAGTTAATCAAACTGATACCGTTATTGGTGGTACCGACGCTGAACCCATTAAACAAGCCAATCCGCCGATCATGGTTTATGACTGTGCGGGTGCTTATTCTGATCCCCTTGCTGATATCAATGTGCGTGAAGGCTTACCTAAAATCCGTCAAGCATGGATTG
>NZ_PJAP01000767.1:0-1804 GCF_002836795.1 Shewanella sp. 11B5
GCGTGAGATTGGCCGACTTCGTGAAATCGCATTCAGAGCCGTGGGTGAAGGTACCGGTAAACGTCGCGATACCGATAAATATGATAATCACTATTTTCATTTAGTGTTATGGGATAAAGATGAATTAGAAATTGTTGGTGCCTACCGTTTTGCCAGTGCAAAAATGATCCATGACACCGTTGGTGAAAATGCTTTATATAGCCAATCACTCTTTGAATATCGCGATGCGTTCGCCCCTTATTTTGATCAAGGCCTCGAACTTGGTCGCAGCTTTGTCCAACCTAAATATTGGGGTCGCCGAAGTTTAGAATATTTGTGGCAAGGTATTGGTGCGTTTTTGATTAAAAACCCGCAGTATCGTTACCTCTTTGGGCCCGTGTCGCTAAGCGATAGCCTGCCGGTACCAGCCAAAGAGATGTTAGTGTTTTTTTACCAACATCACTTCGCTACTAAACACGTTTTAGCGACTTCATTTAATTCATATCAATTCACCGACGAACGTCAGCATCAATTACACCAGTTATTCAATGGCAATGACTATGCTGATAATTTTAAAATACTCAAACGGACGCTATCGAATATGGGTGTATCAGTACCGACGTTATTTAAGCAGTATGGCGAATTGTGCGACAACAATGGCGTACAGTTTCTCGATTTTGGTATTGATGCAGAGTTTGGCGACTGTATCGATGGTTTAGTATTAGTCGACATTCATCAGTTAAAGCCGATTAAATATCAAAAATACTTGGCGGGACATTTACCCGAAAACAAAATTGCATCTTGACCAAATACAAGCTGCTAAGCTTAATAAGAGGTTGTCATTAGGCGTTAAATGATTGTTACACTGATGTTTATCTGATATAAAAGTATAAATACGTGGAGAATCGCTTATGACAACTTCTACTGAAATGTTAGCTGAGACATTACCTGATACCCCGACTAAACATATCTGTGTCGCGGACATCATGACTACGCGAGTGGTTACCATTGAAATGGATGATCGGTTAATACTGGCAAAAGAAATTTTCGACAACGTCAGCTTCCATCATTTATTAGTGGTTGATAACGAGCAACTGAGTGGCATATTGTCTCATCGGGACTTTCTACGAGCGCTCAGTCCTAATATCGGTACCGCTGCTGAATTAATGCGAGACACTGAAACCCTGCAAAAAAGAGTTCATCAAGTCATGACTCACAATCCATTCACCATCGCCCCTCATTGCGATATCAATCAAGCAACCAAGCTTATTTTAGACCACGATATAGGATGTTTACCGGTATTAGACAACAATGTCATCGTGGGCATTATTACTTGGAAAGATCTATTGAATGCCTATTACGTTAAGTAAATGGTTAGCTTTTCATTTATGTAATCGTTAACAAAAAAACAACCTGTCTGTTACTACAGTATTTTTGAACGGCCCTTTTAAGCTGTCGTTTAGTTCGAATACTCATCGTATAAGTTCCGTATATTAACCGTATAATCTGACATTCAATCTGCTGCTTTATTTATCATCAACCGCTAATGTTGAAGTGCCGAAAAAACACATTTTGGCAATAGCCTTTTCAAAAAATAAATATTACTAAGCCTGCCAACTAGATAGCTTCATTTCGTAAATTGTTCATATTTATATGCTGGAAAATGTCACATTACTCTGCTTTTATTAGACACAGGGCTCGTGGCTATCATGTGATAAGGACTGCATTATGATTAAGTTTACATACCACCTCAATCAAGACAATATTGAGTTGCAAGCGAGTAATTGGTGCGGACTAGAACGGGTATTTATTAATGGTAAAGTGG
>NZ_PJAP01000768.1:0-1800 GCF_002836795.1 Shewanella sp. 11B5
ATTACAACGAAGCCAAGGGCGAGGGATTCGATTAGTCGGTGTGAGCGTTGGCCTAGCGGATGTGACGTTGGCTCCTTCCGAGAGTAGTGTCGATCAAATTACTCAACTCGATTTACAATTTTAGGCGCTCATTTTATAACGGAAACCATAGAGAGCAAAAAGGCGACATTGCTGTCGCCTTTCTTATATGGCTTATCAGCCAATTATAACCATAGCCACAATCACTTTACTGATTACGCCTCTTTAGCTGGGATACGCTCTAATACAGCAAGCAGTAATTCCCAATATTGACCAACCGTGGTGATGTTGACCATTTCATCTGGGCTGTGCGGATAACGAATCGTCGGACCAATCGATACCATGTCCATGTGCGGATAAGGTTCTTTAAATAAACCACATTCAAGACCCGCATGAATAACCATCACGGTAGGATCTTTTTTATAAATATCGTTATAGGTGTCACGCACAATTTCCATAACAGGTGAGCTAGTGTCTGGTTTCCAACCTGGATAAGCACCGCTTAAATCAATGCTAGCACCCGATAGATTTGATAGTGCGGTTAGCATACCAGTGACTTCTTCACGCCCCGAATCGATTAATGAACGAATAAGGCATAATATTTCTACGCTTTCATCTTCAGTGCTGATCACGCCGATATTTAATGATGTTTCAGTGACGCCTTCTACTTCATCGCTCATGCGGATAACACCGTTAGGGCTAGCATGTAATAAGTCGATTAAGGTATTTTGCGCTTCTTCGTCCATCACTTTTGTTGGTGCATCAATTGCGGCTAACGTGAGTAACATGGCAGGATCAGCTACGGCTAACTCTTCACGCACTAACGCTTGAAATGACTCAATAGCTTGTTTTAATGCTTCAACATTTTCAGCTGGCAACATCAATTGAACGTTAGCTTCACGCGGAATCGCATTACGCAGCGAACCACCACTAAAGCTGACTAGCTCTAAGGCTAATTCCTCACTGTATTTAAATAAAAATCGCGCTAATAACTTGTTAGCGTTACCACGACCAAGATGAATATTGACACCAGAATGGCCGCCTTTTAAACCCGACATAGTCAGTGAAAAGCTGGCGTTGCTTTGTTCTGGTGCTTGCCAAGACATTGGTACACTTATTTGTGCATCAACACCGCCGGCGCAACCCATGTAGATTTCACCTTCTTGCTCTGAATCAGTATTAATTAAAATTTCAGCATCAAGGTAACCGGCTTCTAAACCAAAAGCGCCAGTCATGCCGGCTTCTTCATCAATGGTGAGCAGCACTTCGAGTGGCCCGTGCTTAATGTCTTTACTGCCTAAAACGGCCAACGCCGAAGACATACCAATACCGTTATCAGAACCTAAGGTTGTTCCTCTAGCTTTAACCCAATCACCGTCAACATAGGCTTCAATCGGATCGGTTTCAAAATTATGTACTTTGTCGGCATTTTTTTGCGGCACCATATCAATGTGCGCTTGTAACACCACTATTTTGCAGTTTTCCATTCCTGCAGTAGCAGGCTTACGGATGATTAAATTACCCACTTTGTCTTCAACAACCGCAAGGCCTTGAGCTTTTGCCCATTGTTGAATATGTTGTGATAACGCATGTTCATGCTTTGATGGATGTGGAATAGCGCAAATTTGTTCAAACCATTGCCATAGAGGCTGAGGATATAATTGAGTTAATGCAGTCACGAAACGCCCTCTAAGATGAAATCAAGTCGATATACGACACAAAATATAACTGCGACTATTTTAACATATTCTGCGCAGTTACTTGATATTGCGATACCGATTT
>NZ_PJAP01000769.1:0-1796 GCF_002836795.1 Shewanella sp. 11B5
TGTTCGATATTTTTTAAGGATTTTAGTCCTACTTTTCGCAGTAATGGCATAGTCATCTTCATTAATAAAATCAAAACACTATTATTGACGACTTCAAGTGAATTTCCCAGTGATCTGGGTCGATTTTTTGAGATAAACTGTGGTTTGCAGAATAAGTGGTTAATATACTCTCCACTCAATGTCGATATAGTAAGATTTACGCCGTTATGAGTCGTTGGCTAGCGTTTTATCTTTACTAGGCTGAGAGTAATGCTATTGAATAGACATAAAAAAACCGCTAAAGCGATGCTCTAGCGGTTTGTCTAAATAAAGGTAAACGATTAACGTTTTAAACCTTCATTTAGTAGGGGACGCATAGTTTTAACTAATTGCGTGGTCACTTTTGGACTACCAGCCACAATGTTTCCTGAAACCATATAGTTGTGTCCGCCCATAAAGTCAGTAACAGTACCGCCAGCTTCACGACAAATTAAGTCGCCCGCAGCAATGTCCCATGGCTTAAGACCAATTTCAAAGAAACCATCTAAACGGCCTGCAGCGACGTAAGCTAAATCTAATGCAGCAGAACCACCACGACGGATATCAGCACATAATGGGAATACTTCACCCAAAATAGCCATATAGCTTTCAGTGTGTTGACGTGCTTTGAATGGGAAACCGGTACCAATCATTGTGCTGCTCAAATCATTTACGTTGGTTACACGTAAACGGAAATCATTGAGCTTAGCGCCTTTGCCGCGAATCGCTGAAAATAATTCTTCACGGACAGGATCGTAAATAACGGCAACTTCAATTTTGCCTTTATATTGTAATGCGATAGATACGGCAAAGTGAGGAATACCACGAACGAAGTTGTTAGTGCCATCCAAAGGATCAACAATCCAAATGTAGTCTTTATCAGTACCACGGTTTTCACCGTTTTCTTCACCAATAATGGTGTGGTCTGGATAAGATTTACGAATTTGATATGTAATAGTTGCTTCTACTTCCTTGTCTACACTAGTCACAAAATCATTAATACCTTTACTGCTTACCTCAACACGGTCAAGTTCAGTATAGGCGCGCATAATAGTTTGGCCCGCGGCGCGTGCAGCGCGCGTGGCAATAGTCAGCATCGGATGCATTGCAATCCCCTGGATGTTAAAGAACGAGTAAAATAGCGCCCGCATTATACTTAATTTGACAGTTATATCAAATGCAGATTTTCATATAACGTAATTTTTAACGATTGTGTTAATATATGGATAATATTTTTAGCTAAAAGAAAGTGCTACATGCTCAGTAATATTCGTGTTGTTTTAGTTGGTACCTCACACCCTGGTAATATTGGCTCTACTGCTAGAGCAATGAAAACCATGGGCTTATCAAATTTATATCTCGCAGAGCCAAGAGCTGAGCCTGATGGGCAATCGATAGCACTTGCTGCAGGTGCGTCAGATATTCTGAAAAACCTGACGCGAGTTGATTCGTTAGAAGAAGCCATAGCCGATTGTAGTCTGGTCATTGCCACTAGTGCACGCAGTCGTACTCTTGATTGGCCGATGCTTGATCCTCGCGAAGCGGGTTTAAAACTTACTCAAGAAAGCTTAAATGGCCCTGTTGCTATTGTTTTTGGTCGTGAAAATCATGGTTTAAGTAATGAAGAGTTACAAAAGTGTACTTACCATGTGGCTATTCCGGCAAACCCAGAATATAGCTCGCTAAACTTGGCTCAAGCAGTACAAATTATTTGTTATGAAACGCGAGTCGCGCATCTAGCGCAAACAGAAACACCCGCTGTAACGGATGAATATCCA
>NZ_PJAP01000358.1:0-8436 GCF_002836795.1 Shewanella sp. 11B5
CGTTGGCTCGTGAAGCCTTCGCTTTGGCTTCTGCCAAACTTCCTCTGAAGACTACCTTCGTAACTAAGACGGTGATGTAATGAAAGCGAGCGAACTAAGAGAAAAGAGCGTTGAAGAACTTAACGCTGAATTACTTGGTCTGCTGCGTGAGCAGTTTAACCTGCGTATGCAACACGCTACTGGTCAGTTGACTCAAACGAATCAGTTGAAACTAGTGCGTCGTAACATTGCACGTGTTAAGACCATTATTACTTCTAAGGCAGGTGTGTAATGTCTGATAAAGCCCGTACTTTGCAAGGTAAAGTAATTAGCAACAAAATGGACAAGTCTATTACTGTTGCTATTGAGCGCCAAGTGAAACATCCTATTTATGGGAAGTACATTAAGCGTACAACTAAGATCCATGCACATGACGAAACTAATCAGTGTAATGAAGGGGATTTCGTGGCTATTAGCCAGTGTCGTCCTCTATCTAAGACTAAGTCTTGGACACTAGCTGAAGTAGTAACAAAAGCCTAATTTCGATTAGGTTAACGTAAACGGCCCCAGTATTTGGGGCCGTTTGTTTTTTTTGCTATGCATTCCAAAAATGTGTGTTATACTTGCGCGCCAATTTTGAGTAAATTATTACTTGAATTTGGTTCAAATATACTCCCATAGTGGGATTGTGTAGTAACGATAGCGGAGCACTTGAAATGATCCAAATGCAATCGACTCTAGACGTCGCATGTAACAGCGGCGCACGCAGAGTTCAGTGTATTAAGGTCTTGGGTGGCTCTCATCGTCGTTATGCCGGTATCGGCGACATTATCAAAGTTTCTGTTAAGGAAGCGATTCCTCGCGCTAAAGCGAAGAAAGGTGATGTATATAACGCGGTGGTAGTCCGTACTAAGAAAGGCGTACGTCGTCCAGACGGTTCTGTCATTCGCTTCGATCGGAATGCAGCGGTATTGCTTAACGCAAACCTTGCACCGATTGGTACTCGTATCTTTGGCCCAGTGACACGTGAATTGCGTAATGATAAATTCATGAAAATTGTCTCGCTGGCACCAGAAGTACTGTAAGGAGCTTCAAATGGCAGCTAAAATCCGTCGTGAAGACGAAGTAATTATATTAGCAGGTAAAGACAAGGGTAGCCGCGGTAAGGTTTCTCAAGTTCTACCTACTGGTAAGTTAATTGTTGAAGGCTTTAATCTTGTTAAAAAGCACCAGAAACCTAACCCTCAATTGGGTGTTGCTGGCGGCGTTATCGAGAAAGAAGCACCGATGCAAGCATCAAACGTTGCGATCTTTAACCAAGCCACAGGCAAGGCAGATCGTGTTGGTTTCCGATTTGAAGACGGCAAAAAAGTCCGTTTCTTTAAATCGAACAGCGAACTCGTTAAGTAATTTGGAGTAAACGATGGCGAAACTGCATGATAAATATCAAGAGACTGTAGTTGCTGAACTAGCTAAAAAGTTCGGCTACAGCAGTGTCATGCAAGTCCCTCGGATTGAAAAAATCACCCTAAACATGGGTGTGGGCGAAGCTGTTGCAGATAAGAAAGTTATGGAGCATGCGCTCCGTGACATGACTGCAATCGCTGGCCAGAAACCAATTGTAACTGTTGCTCGTAAATCAGTTGCTGGTTTTAAAATCCGTGAAGGCTACCCTATTGGCTGTAAAGTGACCCTACGCGGTGAGCGTATGTGGGAATTTTTAGAGCGTTTAGTTGACATTGCAATACCACGTATTCGTGATTTCCGAGGCTTAAGCGCTAAAGCGTTTGACGGCCGTGGTAATTACGCAATGGGCGTGCGTGAGCAGATCATCTTCCCAGAAATCGATTATGATAAAATCGATAAAATTCGTGGTATGGATATTGTTATCACTACTACTGCGAAGAATGATGAAGAAGGTCGTGCTTTGTTAGACGCTTTTAACTTCCCATTCAAGAAATAAGGGTAGCATAATGGCAAAAACATCTATGAAAGCACGTGAAGCAAAACGTGCGCAGCTCGTAGCTAAATATGCTGAAAAGCGTTTAGCACTTAAGGCTATAATCAGCAGCCCTGCAACTTCTGAAGAAGATCGCTGGGATGCCGTACTTAAGTTACAAGCTCTACCACGTGATTCTAGCGCTGCGCGTCAACGCAACCGCTGTAATCAAACTGGTCGCCCACATGGTTTTCTACGTAAATTCGGCTTAAGCCGTATTAAATTACGTGAAGCAACCATGCGTGGTGAAGTTCCTGGTCTGCGTAAGGCCAGCTGGTAAGCACTTGTCACGGAGTAAGCTAATATGAGCATGCAAGATCCTATTGCGGATATGTTAACCCGTATTCGTAACGGCCAAGCTGCTAACCACGTATCTGTTAAGATGCCTTCAGCTAAGTTAAAAGTAGCAATTGCGAAATTACTTAAAGATGAAGGTTTCATTACTGAATACGCCGTAGCAGATGAAGCTAAGCCTGAATTAGAAATTACGTTAAAGTATTTTCAAGGCAAACCAGTCGTTGAGACTATCCAGCGTGTAAGTCGCCCTGGTCTTCGTATTTACAAAGGTAAAGACGAGCTACCAAAGGTGATGGGCGGTCTGGGTATCGCAATTGTGTCCACTTCTCAAGGCTTGATGACTGATCGCGCCGCCCGCCAAAATGGCACGGGTGGCGAGGTTATCTGCTACGTAGCGTAAGGAGCTAGAAATGTCTCGTGTTGCAAAAGCACCAGTCACTGTTCCTGCTGGCGTAGAGGTGACTTTAAACGAACAGACCTTAACTGTTAAAGGCAGTAAAGGAAGTCTGACTCGAGTAATCAACAATGCGGTAAATGTTGTTATCGAAGATGCACAAGTAAAGTTTCTTCCTGTCGATGGCGTTTCTAACGCTTGGGCACAGGCTGGTACTGCACGTGCACTAGTAAACAACATGGTTGTTGGTGTATCTCAAGGTTTTGTGAAAAAACTTAAATTAGTTGGTGTAGGTTACCGTGCAAAGATTGCTGGTAGTGACTTAGATTTAACGTTGGGTTTCTCACATCCATTAGTACACAAACTGCCCGCAGGCGTTACTGCAGAGTGTCCTAGCCAAACTGAAATCGTGCTTTCGGGCGTTGATAAACAAGTTGTTGGTCAGGTTGCTGCTGAAATTCGCGGATATCGTCCACCAGAGCCTTACAAAGGCAAAGGTGTTCGTTATGATGACGAAATAGTACGCCGTAAAGAGGCTAAGAAGAAGTAGGTAACGCGATATGGATAAGAAAACATCTCGCTTACGTCGCGCGTTACGTGCACGTAAGAAGATCCAAGAGCTGGGCGTGAATCGTCTGGTTGTACATCGTACACCGCGTCACATTTATGCTCAGGTGATCAATCCTGAAGCTCAGGTGTTGGCAGTTGCTTCAACCGTGGAAAAAGCGGTTAAAGAGCTACTAAAGAGTACCGGTAACGTTGATGCGGCTAAAGCAGTAGGTAAAATTGTTGCTGAGCGTGCGATCGAGAAGGGCGTAGCAACAGTTGCGTTCGACCGTTCTGGTTTCAAGTATCATGGTCGTGTAGCTGCACTAGCAGATGCCGCTCGTGAAGCTGGCCTGAAGTTCTAAGGGGTTATAAAAATGGCTAAATTAGAAGCTCAGCAAAAAGACGATCTGCAAGAGAAATTAATTGCAGTTAATCGTGTTTCTAAAGTAGTTAAGGGCGGTCGTATCTTTAGCTTCACAGCACTAACAGTAGTGGGTGACGGTAACGGTAAGATTGGCTATGGCTATGGTAAAGCGCGTGAAGTTCCAGCTGCTATTCAAAAAGCAATGGAAAAAGCCCGTCGTAATATGGTGACAGTGGAGTTGAATGCAGGTACTTTGCATCACCCAGTTAAGGGTCGTCATACTGGTTCTAAAGTTTATATGCAACCAGCATCACAGGGTACCGGTATTATTGCCGGTGGCGCAATGCGTGCCGTATTGGAAGTAGCAGGCGTTCATAACGTTCTGTCAAAAGCATACGGTTCTACTAACCCGATCAACATCGTTCGCGCAACTGTCGATGCGTTGGTGCACATGAAGTCACCAGCTCAAATCGCAGCAAAACGTGGCCTGAATGTTGATGAGATTCGGGGGTAATGCACCATGGCTACTAAAACTTTAAAAGTCACACAGACTAAAAGCAGCATTGGTCGTTTACCAAAACACCGTGCAACCTTAACCGGTTTAGGCCTACGCCGCATTAATCACACTGTTGAAGTTGAAGATACACCTTCAGTTCGCGGTATGATTAACAAGGTGTACTACATGGTTTCGGTGGAGGAATTAGGATAATGCGTCTAAATACTCTATCTCCAGCAGCAGGTTCTAAATCTGCTCCTAAGCGTGTAGGCCGTGGTATCGGTTCAGGTTTAGGTAAAACAGCGGGACGTGGCCATAAAGGTCAGAAGTCTCGTTCAGGCGGCGGTGTTCGCGTCGGTTTCGAAGGTGGTCAAATGCCACTTAAGATTCGTTTACCTAAGTTTGGCTTTACTTCGCGTCGCGCTTTGGTAACAGCTGAAGTTCGTTTACTCGAACTAGCAAAAGTTAACGGTGATGTTGTCGATTTGAATGCACTGAAAGATGCGAACGTTATTACTCGCAACATCCAGTTTGCGAAAATCGTTCTTTCAGGTACCATTGACCGCCCAGTGACTGTAAAAGGTCTCAAGGTAACCAAAGGTGCTCGTGCAGCTATTGAAGCTGCCGGTGGCAAGATCGAGGAATAATACGTCGATGGCAAAACCAGGACTTGATTTAAAAAGCGCGAAAGGCGGTTTATCTGAACTGAAAACTCGTCTTCTGTTCGTGATTGGTGCGATTATCGTCTTTAGAGCCGGTTCGTTCGTGCCAATTCCTGGTATTGACGCAGCTGTATTGGCAGAGCTATTTGCTCAGCAAAAAGATACCATCCTTGGCATGTTTAACATGTTCTCGGGTGGTGCTTTAGAGCGTGCTTCTATCTTCGCATTGGGTATTATGCCGTATATTTCGGCATCTATCATAATGCAGTTATTGACTGTTGTGCATCCTGCACTCGCTGAATTGAAAAAGGAAGGCGAATCAGGACGTAAGAAAATTAGTCAATATACTCGATATGGCACACTTGTGTTGGGTACATTGCAATCTGTCGGTATTGCAACGGGTTTACCAAATCTGATGCCTGGTCTTGTGGCCAATCCCGGATTTGGTTTCTACTTTGTTGCAGTTGTGAGCTTAGTAACAGGAACTATGTTCCTTATGTGGCTAGGTGAGCAAATTACCGAACGTGGTATTGGTAATGGTATCTCGATTTTAATTTTCGCAGGTATTGTTGCTGGTCTACCATCGGCCATCGGCTCAACAGCCGAGCAGGCGCGTCAAGGTGACATGAATGTATTAGTACTACTGTTGCTCGCAGTGATTGTATTTGCTGTAACTTATTTAGTGGTATTTGTGGAACGTGGTCAACGTCGTATTGTCGTTAACTACGCTAAACGCCAACAAGGCCGAAAGGTTTTTGCAGCGCAAAGCACACATTTACCATTAAAAATAAATATGGCAGGTGTGATTCCACCAATTTTTGCTTCCAGCATTATTTTGTTTCCAGGCACACTGGCTCAGTGGTTTGGTTCAAATGAGTCCATGTCATGGTTAAGCGATTTCGCTTTAGCTGTGTCTCCAGGACAACCGCTGTACTCATTATTGTATGCGACAGCAATCATCTTTTTCTGTTTCTTCTATACTGCGTTGGTATTTAACCCTCGTGAGACAGCTGATAACTTGAAAAAGAGTGGTGCATTCATTCCTGGGATCCGTCCCGGAGAACAGACTTCGCGTTACATTGATAAAGTTATGACACGTTTAACCTTAGCGGGTGCGTTGTACATTACCTTTATCTGCTTAATTCCGGAGTTCATGTTAATTGCGTGGAAAGTACAGTTCTATTTTGGCGGTACTTCACTACTTATTATAGTAGTCGTAATCATGGACTTCATGGCTCAGGTTCAGACCCATATGATGTCACATCAGTATGAGTCTGTGATGAAGAAAGCCAATCTTGTTAACAAAGCGAATTTAGATCGTTTTGGTAAATAAGATTTGTTTTACGGAGTGATGAAATGAAAGTTCGAGCTTCCGTTAAGAAGATCTGCCGTAATTGCAAGATCGTCAAGCGTAGTGGTGTTGTTCGTGTTATTTGTATTGAACCTAAACACAAACAGCGTCAAGGCTAGAAAGAAGTTTGGTCAGCTCAATAATGGGCTGACCAAAATATTGTTTGCAAATTTGTTGTCTGTCGAGTATCCTTTCGGGCTTTTCGCAGATAGCCTTTAACTTTAAGGAGTGCATAGTGGCCCGTATCGCTGGCATTAACATTCCTGATCAAAAGCATACAGTCATTGCGTTGACTGCTATTTTTGGTATTGGACGTACACGCGCTAGAGCAATCTGCGCATCTACTTCAATTGCTGAAGATGCTAAGATCAAGGAATTGAGCGAAGCTCAAATAGATATCCTACGCGAAGAAGTCGCCAAATACACTGTAGAAGGTGACTTGCGTCGTGAGATTTCAATGAACATCAAGCGTCTTATGGATCTTGGTTGTTATCGTGGTCTCCGCCATCGTCGTAGCCTGCCCCTTCGTGGGCAACGTACTAAGACCAATGCGCGTACGCGTAAAGGTCCACGTAAGCCAATCAGAAAGTAACGGGAAGGTAAACCAAAATGGCTAAAGTTCCGTCACGTTCTCCGCGTAAGCGCGTACGTAAACAGGTTGCAGATGGCATGGCTCATATCCATGCGTCTTTCAACAACACAATTGTCACCATTACGGATCGTCAAGGTAATGCGTTGTCATGGGCTACCTCAGGTGGTTCTGGTTTCCGTGGTTCACGTAAATCAACGCCATTCGCTGCGCAGGTTGCTGCTGAGCGTGCAGGTATTGCTGCTCAAGACTACGGTGTTAAAAACCTTGAAGTTTTCGTGAAGGGTCCTGGTCCAGGTCGTGAATCAGCCATTCGTGCGCTGAACGCTGTTGGTTATAAAATTACCAACATTACCGATGTGACGCCTATCCCTCATAATGGCTGTCGTCCACCTAAAAAGCGTCGTGTATAACACTGCGTATATAGGATAGTTGGAGAAAGATCATGGCAAGATACTTGGGTCCCAAGCTCAAGCTCAGCCGCAGAGAAGGTACAGACCTTTTCCTAAAAAGCGGTGTGAGAGCAATCGATTCGAAGTGTAAGCTAGAAACTGCACCTGGACAACATGGCGCACGTAAGCCACGTTTGTCTGAGTATGGTATTCAGTTACGCGAGAAACAAAAAGTTCGTCGTATTTACGGTGTGCTAGAAAAGCAATTCCGTAATTACTACAAAGAAGCTGCACGTCTAAAAGGCAATACTGGTGAAAACCTGTTGCAACTTTTAGAAGTCCGCCTAGATAACGTCGTTTATCGTATGGGTTTCGGTTCTACTCGTGCAGAATCACGTCAGCTAGTAAGCCATAAATCTGTTATGGTTAACGGTCGTGTTGTTAACATTCCGTCATTCAAAGTGTCTGCGAATGATGTTGTAAGCATCCGTGAAAAGTCACGTACTCAAGCTCGTATTAAAGCGGCTTTAGAAGTGGCTGGTCAACGCGAAAAGCCTACATGGGTAGAAGTCGACAATGCGAAAATGGAAGGTGCTTTCAAGCGCGTTCCAGAACGTAGCGATTTGTCTGCGGATATTAACGAACAGCTGATCGTCGAGCTTTACTCTAAGTAAAGCTAACAAACAAGAGAGGACACAATGCAGGGTTCTGTTACAGAATTTCTTAAACCGCGTCTCGTTGATATTGAGCAGGTTAATTCAACTCGCGCCAAAGTTACACTAGAGCCACTAGAACGTGGTTTTGGCCATACCTTAGGTAACGCGTTGCGTCGCATCCTATTGTCGTCTATGCCTGGCTGTGCAGTTACTGAAGTCGAAATTGACGGCGTACTGCATGAATACAGCAGTAAGGAAGGCGTACAAGAAGATATCCTTGAAATATTGCTTAATCTTAAGGGATTAGCAGTGACCATCGAGGGTAAAGACGAGGCTTTGCTTACATTAAGCAAGTCCGGCACAGGCCCTGTTACAGCAGCAGATATCACGCATGATGGTGATGTTACCATCGTGAATCCTGATCATGTTATCTGTCACTTGACTGGTAACAATGATATCAGCATGCGTATCCGCGTTGAGCGTGGTCGTGGTTATGTGCCAGCTTCGGCTCGTGCACAGACTGAAGACGATGATCGCCCAATCGGTCGTTTGCTGGTTGATGCTTCTTTTTCACCTGTTGCTCGCATTGCTTATAATGTTGAAGCAGCTCGTGTTGAACAGCGTACTGACTTAGACAAACTTGTGATAGATATGACCACAAATGGTACTATCGATCCTGAGGAAGCAATTCGTCGTTCTGCAACTATT
>NZ_PJAP01000770.1:0-1794 GCF_002836795.1 Shewanella sp. 11B5
ACATTACCTTGAGAGTCTAACCAACCACCCGCATCAATACCGGCTTTATCTTGAGTGTGATCGTATTTAACAGATAGCAATACATCATCTGTTAAATCAAATTCCATATTAAGATAACCTAACCAACGATCACGATCTTGGTTTTCTTCTGTGGTTGAATATTCACGCCAATATGTTGTGTCTTGCTTTACTAACACACCACGATATCGAATACTTTGGGCATCATTTAAACTGCCTCCAGCATCAATCTGTGCACGGGTAGAGCCGTAACCATCAGTGTCGACACCTACATTAAGCATAGAATCATAAGTCGGCTTTTTGGTTACCATATTCACCAAACCACCTGGACCAGATTGGCCATACAACATACTAGAAGGACCTTTCAGCACTTCAACTTGTTGTAGAGTTTCAATAGGTTGTATGTAGTGAGACCATTGCTGGTGGCCATTAATTAAATAACCATTACCAGAATCTAATTCAAAGCCACGGATACTGAAAACCTGGCGGTTCCAGCGTGTAGTCCCTGCCGTTACACTTGAATCATTCACTAATACTTCAGCAAGGTTAGTTGCCAATTGTTCATCGGTGACAAAATCAGGGATAACATTGACTGACTGTGGGGTATCCATTAGGTCGATATCACCGCGCATAGCACCAGATGCTGTACCGACTTTATAATCGTTAAAAGTTCGACCCACAACATTAATACGTTCTATGTTTGTATCACTAGATACTTCAGCCATTACTGGCATCGTCATTAATGCTGAACCAACTGCTAAACCTATAACTGAATATTTAAATACCATTTACAACTCCTCAATGAAACCTCTACTCCAACAAACGAGAGTAATATAAATGAGAAGCGTTTCCATTTAAACTTCTTTTTTAATATTTACAATTGACTGTGATATAGATCAAAAATATATAGAAACCAATGCATTGAGCAAACATACTAAAATGAATTTAAGCTTAAATTATCTCTTTTTGTGATTTTATTTGGTAAGTTTAATATTCATAATCTTTAAGACAATAAAAAAGCGACCAATGGCCGCTTTAGAATAATCAGTATAAAAATCTACTTTTTAATTTTAATCGGCCGTTGCCAACCCGTAATATGACGCTGTTTAACGCGCGTAATCACCAGTTCATTTTCTGCTACATCTTTGGTTATGGTTGAACCAGCACCTAAAGTAGCATTTTTACCGATTGTCACAGGTGCAACAAGTTGGGTATCGCTACCGACGAATACACCATCTTCAATAGTGGTAATAAACTTATTGGCACCGTCATAGTTACAGGTAATCGTACCGGCACCTATATTAACCCCAGCACCAATTTGTGCATCGCCTAAATAGGCTAAGTGACCAGCTTTAGAACCTTTACCTAATACGCTCTTTTTAATTTCAACAAAGTTACCAATATGAGCATCTTCTTTAAGCTCTGCCCCTGGGCGTAAACGAGCAAAAGGTCCAGCACTGGCAGCTTGTCCAAGCTTAGCGCCTTCAACGATAGTATAAGGTTTAATTTCTGCATTATCGGCAATGTCGCAATCAATCAAAATCGCGCCGGCTCCAATTGTCACGTTATTACCTAAGGTGACTTTACCTTGAAAAATAACGTTAACATCAATCATCACGTCCATACCAACAGACACGTCGCCACGAATATCAATACGAGCAGGGTCGCGTAAATTAGCGCCTTCAAGCATCATTTTTACAGCAGCTCGAGCTTGATAAGCTCGCTCTAATTGCGCAAGTTGTACGCGGTTATTAGCGCCTTCGACTTCAATAGCTG
>NZ_PJAP01000771.1:0-1792 GCF_002836795.1 Shewanella sp. 11B5
TTAATACCTTAAAACTTTAAGGAAGTTACTATTATTACCACTAAAACGATAATTTGTTCAATTGGAGTAACATTTAGTGATGCGCCATTTAACGCGTTTGGTCATTACTTCCCATAAATAACCGTCATAAAAAAAGCCAGCAAGAAAGTCGCTGGCTTTTTACTATTACTTTAGCGTGTAAAAAATTAACGTTTGTCAGCCACAATCTTAGGGGTTACAAAAATTAACAGTTCTTGACGCTCATTTGTGTCGGTTGAATTTCTAAATAAGAAACCAACTAATGGAATATCACCCAGTACCGGAACTTTGCTTACTCGGCTAATGAGATTTTGTTGGTAAATACCACCTAACACAATTGTTTCGCCATTATCGACTAGTACCTGAGTACCAATACGCTGAGTATCAATAGCAACCGCTTCACCCGTTGCTGTAGCAACAGTTGTTCCCTGAGAATCTTGGGTTATTTCAAGATCTAGGATCACCCTATCATCCGGAGTGATTTGCGGAGTTACACGTAGCGATAACACGGCCTTCTTAAAGGTTACTGTTGTAGCACCGCTAGATGCAGACTCTACGTAAGGGATTTCAACACCCTGTTCAATGTATGCCGACTTCTGGTTAGATGTGGTAATACGTGGGCTGGCAATGATCTCACCTTTGTTTTCTTGCTCTAATGCACTTAACTCTAAATCGAGTACTGTACCGTCTGCCAATTTAGCCACATGGAAAGCGATACTGGTCGCTGAACTTGCTGCTGCCGGTAAATTAACATTGAGGCGATCATCGATGCTTGGAATAGTACCGTTAGCAATACTCGTTGCTCCTCCAATGGTGCCAGATGTGCCTTTAGAACCTTGTTGATCAGTTATGCCCCAACGAATACCGAGATCTTCAGATACATCGTCTTTCACTGTCACCATACGCGCTTCAATTAGTACTTGTTTAATAGGAATGTCTAATACTTCTATTAAGCGGTGTACATTTTCTAAAATCTCAGCGGTATCTTTTACCAGTAACGTATTTGTACGCTCATCAACAGCGACACTGCCGCGAGATGATAATAACGTTGAATCCGTAGTTTTAAGTAACTCGGCAATATCTATAGCTTTAGCATAGTTTATTTGTAAATATTCAGAATAGAGCGGTGCTAATTCTTTTACTTCTTGGCGATTTTTCAGGTCATTGCTTTCGCGAATGGCAAGTTCTTCACTCGGTGCCACCATTAACATATTACCTTCAATACGCTTGTCGAGACCTTTAGTTTGCAAGATAAGATCTAAAGCTTGATCCCAAGGCACATCATCTAAACGTAAGGTAATCTCACCTTCAACAGTATCGCTCGTCACCAGGTTAAAGTTGTTATAATCAGCAATAATTTGCAACACAGTACGAACTGAAATGTTTTGGAAGTTTAGTGACAATGAACGGCCATTATATTTTTTAGCCTCTTTAGCTACAGAGACACGCTCAACTTTATCTACGCTAACTTTAAACACATTGCCATCTTGGCGATAGTTATAGTCATAGTTGCCGTCAACATCAACCAAAATACGGGCAGTTAAATCATCTTTAAAAGTTTCAAAACTATTCACTGGTGTAGCAAAGTCTTGTACGTCCATAACGTAAAGTAAGTCATTACCAATATCGGTGTTATAGAGTTTTATCTCAAGCTTTGAACCAACTTGTTCCACATTCGCTGCTACAGAACGATTGCTAAGATTAAATAATATTTCTCCACCACCGGTTTTATTGCGGCGAAAATCAATACTGCTAATACCATTAACAAATGGAT
>NZ_PJAP01000772.1:0-1792 GCF_002836795.1 Shewanella sp. 11B5
TGCATCGATAATCTACATTACTGATGGCGCCCCAACTAGTGACACTGATGCGCAGGGGAAAGTAAAATCACTATTAGGACTTGCATCAACAACCACAGATGCGGATGTTCCTGGGAGTGAAAGTCTAGGAAACGATAATTATAGTTTGTTACCCCCCCTTGCTCATTGGTTAGCAACAAATGATGTTAATCCAAACTCAGAAGGTGACCAAGTTGTTAACACTTATACAATCGGTTTTAGCGCCGATGCACCAGTTGATATATTGATATCGACAGCAGCATTAGGTGGGGGTAAATATTATTCAGCATTAGACCCCGCCGAATTACAAGCATCTTTAATTAGCGCTATTGCCGCTATCGAATTAGACAGTTCTAGCTTTTCTTCTCCTTCAGTCGTGCTTGATAAAACCCAAACGGGGAATTCTGCTTATTTTGCTATGTTTTTACCAGGCAAAGGGCCGCGCTGGTCTGGTAACCTTAAAAAATTCAAGATTAGCTCTTCAGGAGAGGTATTAGACAAAAATAATATCAAAGCATTTTCTAGTGATGGACGTATTGCTAAAGATGCATGTTCATTATGGGCTACCGATTCCGATTGTGCCGCTGGAGACTATGAAGGGTATGATGTTAATGACGGTGGTGTCGCTGCTGCGTTGCGATATAACTACCAATATGCTTCTGGGCTCGCCACAAGAAAGGTACTTACAAATACTAGTGATTCTGGCCCGCTGGTTGCTTTAACAAAGAGCAATGCAAAAATTAAAGGTAATTTAACAGATGTACAATTGGCAAATTTCTTAAATGTTGATCAAAATAGTATCGAAGACACCTTAGCTTGGATAAAAGGTCAGAATGTTGATAATGAAAAATATGGTTTAACAACAGCCCCCTATCTTAGACAGGACATATTAGGCGATCCACTTCATTCAAGACCTCTGGTCATAAATTATGGCACAACGACTTCACCTGATATAAGAATTATTATGGGAACGAACCATGGCTTTGTTCATATGTTTAAAGATATTGAGTCAGAGGTTAATGGTGAAAGTGTCAGTGCTGTATCTGAATCATGGGCTTTTATTCCTCATGAATTATTACCTAATATTAAAAGCTTAAGGGATAACCCTCAAACTGGTGTGCATTCTGTCTATGGAATGGATGGTTCACCTGTCCCTTATCTCGAATATGATGCTGATGGTAAAGTCAATAAAGCATGGATATTTATGGGAATGAGAAGAGGTGGAACTTCTTATTACGCTTTAGATGTAACCAATAAAGATGCTGCACCAACTCTATTATGGGTTAAAAACAACAGTAATTATCCATTATTAGGTCAATCCTGGTCTGAACCTGTAATCACTAAAATATCTGGATGGAAAGATTCAACCGGGAAAGCAAAACCAGTATTAGTTATTGGTGCCGGATATAATCCAAATACCAAAGACGGAGCCAGTGTAGGTACTAATGACACTACAGGGGCTGGTATATATATTTTAGATGCAGCAACAGGATCTAAACTCCATAGCTTTAGTGCCTCAGGCTCAGATACCACTATGCCTGGCATTGTTGATAGTATTCCGAGCAAAGTGGCAGTATTAGATAGTAACAATGATCAATTAACCGATCGCATTTACGCAACAGATACTGGTGCTAATGTGTGGCGTTTAGATTTACCGGGGTTACCGACAGACACCCAAAACCCTTGGAGTGCGTATCATTTTGCGAGCATGGGAGGAGGGGATCTTGCATCTGATATTCGTTTCTATTCTGAGCCAGTAATAGCTCAAACAGCT
>NZ_PJAP01000773.1:0-1787 GCF_002836795.1 Shewanella sp. 11B5
AAGTTTGTTGACGTTATGTGTTGGTGACATCGCACGTAGTTGTTGGATATCTGTACCCAATACGTCTTTTAAGTATGCCTCACCACCATAAGAGTCTGGTACATCGCCCGTTTTATACATTTGCTCTAAATCATAAACACCGGCAACACCAACGGCACATTTAAACATGTCTGGCGCTAACATCGGGCTCATCAATGCTGAGTATCCGCCAAAGCTGCCACCAGAAATACACACTCTATCTTTGTTGGCATAACCTTGATCGATGACATATTGAGTTGCGTCGATAATATCGTATTGAATTTTGCTGCCCCAAGCGAGGTAACCAGACTCTTCAAACGCTTTACCATATCCACCAGAACCACGGAAGTTAACTTGTAACACGGCGATGCCATTTTGCGCTAATAGTTGGTTTTCTGGGTTAAATACCCATAAGTCGCGCGGGCCATGTGGTCCACCATGTGGATTAACCACGAGAGGCATATTTTTATGCTCTTTAAGGCCGCTAGGTAGGGTTAAATAGGCATGAATAGTGACGCCATCACGGTTAGTAAAACTGATTGGACGCACTTCTGACATTTCACTAGGATCTAGCGCAGCATTTTCAGCAAACAAGAATTTTAATTTGAGCTTTTTACGGTCAAATAAATAGTAGTCACCAGAGTTTTTGTCATTCATTGCAACAACGATAAGTGTATTGCCGTCGATGGTTTCACTGACAATACGAATACGATGGTCTGGAATAGCAGTCATTAGCTGTTGTAATGCTTTGGCTTTAGCACTTTCAGTATCGACAAAGCGATACTCAGGATAACCATTTTCAAACTCTACTGCGTAGAGGGTATTTGTTTGGTCACTCACCCATGTCATGAATGGATCGACAACATCATGTTGGATGATTTTTTTATGTTTAGCCGTTGCGAGTTCGACTTCGTAAATAGCGCGAGTAGCGCCTTCACCATTGGCGATAGCATAAATTGATTTGTTGTCTTCTGTGAACGAAATAGGGTAGAAATCGGTTAGTCCGCCTTTAATTCTTTCTGCATCAACCCATTCACCATTCTCATAGTAGAACAGTTGATCATCGTTTTTCTTATCTCTTGCAAAGCTAAAGCGAACGTCTTCTTTATTATCAACAAGGAAACCTGCATTTGCGATAGGTGAAGTGGTAAGGCGTTTGCGTTTACCTGAGTAGACGTTAACGCGATATACAAGGGTATATGCGTAGTTCATCCCATTCCAAGGATAGGCCATAACGTAAATGTATTTGTCATCATCTTTTAAAGTATCTAAAACAAATGCACTTGCGCGGATAGCTTCATTATTTGAAATACTCGTTCCTGTCGAGCCGCCGCCATTATAACCAAACAGGTATTTAGATTTGCTGCCATCATAATTTACAGCGAGTAACTCACCATAATAATCTGACACTTCACGCTGGGCATGCTTATAGAGTTTTTGTAATACAATCCGCTCGTCATTGACCCAATAATAACGGCCCACTTCTTCATCACCATTGAATTTGACCGCGTAAGTCGGCTTCATGGATTCAAGGTTGAGGATGAGCAAGGTGCGCTTTTCATCTTCAATGAGAATAACCGCGAGGTGCTCACCATCGGGAGATATTTTGACTTCAGAAAACTCTGAATCGGCACTGAAGTCTTTAATTTGAGGAGCCGCAAAAGTGTGGGTGGTAAATAGAACGAGCAAACAACATGTGAGGTATAAAATGCGCAGCATAAATACAGTCCGTGTAATTAATGTTAAAAATGTAACGTTATTGTATTTAA
>NZ_PJAP01000774.1:0-1784 GCF_002836795.1 Shewanella sp. 11B5
GAGAGATCATCATTCACCCAGCGGGCTTGCTCTGGCAGCGCATAAAAAATAAATAAACAGGCAAGTAAAAAACCAAACGCCATTACGGCAATAAAACTCTGTGCCCGTAAACTGTGCCACCAATTAATTTTCAACATAAAATAAGCGTAACCCCCACTGAGTTAACTGCTGATATTCAGCTAAAGTTGCAATGCTGGGTTTAATAATTGGAATACCTGCAAGCAAGTGTTTGTGCTCTTCACTTTGGCCTATATCTAAAATAGCTTGTTGTACTTTTTGCTGAATGGCAGGATCCACTCTTGGGTGAGCCACAATAGGATGACGACTTATTTTGCGGGTTTTATAAATAATTTTAAGCTTGTCTTGTAGGTTTTGCGGTTGCTGTTTTAGCGTACCTAGCACGCCACCGCCAGCCTTAGTCGAGTTTAATGCCACATTTAAATAAACCGAAGAGTGGGTTTGTACATAAACCGGCTTTATTGTTAGCCCATACAACTGCGCTAAATCAGCACGCATTAATAATGACGCCCCCAATGCATTAGGCGCCGGAAAAGCAATTTCGGCACCTTCTAACTGGCTAACATCGTCTATGCCGCTATTTTTATTCACCACTAACACACCTTGCAGTTGGCGCCCTGCATCTTTTATTAACGGCAAATAACCTTGTTTTTCGTTAGCGATGACACAGTGCCAAGGGTTCATGTAAGCAAAATCATACTCGCCATTGGCAAAAGCTTGTTCAAATACAGGTATAGACTCAACAGTGATTAACTTAATCGTCACCCCCGTCTGTTCACTCACCTGGTCAAGTAAAGGTTGCCAAATTGCATTCAACTTTTGCGGCTCATATTGCGGCACCACCCCAAACGTATACTCTTGAGCCAACAACCACGAGCTTTGAATCAAACATAATATCGCTACTACATACTTCATTGGTGCTCCAAATAATCGTTTGCCGTCATTGATTAGCTTAGTAAAATACTGACCAAGTCACCATAACATTATTATCTGAATTCAGGTCCATTCAATAAGAAATGCTTTTGCTTGCTACTATTTACCGATAAATATTGCGATATAAGTCAGCGAATAATCAGTGTGTCCCCCACTTACTTATTATCTTCCCTCTTCTTTTTATTATTCATTAGCATCACTTTTTCAGATTAGAACAATCGTTTTTATTCGCACCTACCATTTAGATACTTTCCTATACTCTGGTTTCGCCTAGTAATTTAAGCCCTGATTTTAATCCTCGAGTACATCAAATGGATAGTTAATAGCTTGAGTGGTTAATTAGGTTTTGTGTTTTAGCGTAACCATACATCTTCACATGAAGCGAAGATGCGTTAACTTTAAGGAAGCTAACTATGAAACATCCATTATTTAATCAAAAAGTACTCGCGGGTTTTGTCAGCATGCTGCTTATATCCGGCTCTGCTTTCGCCAGCAATAACGAAAAGTCAGAAATGACCAAGCCCAAAGGAGCTGTTGGAACTGGTGTAGCATTAGAAAACCAAGCAAGAACGAATCAATTTTGGTGGCCTGATCAACTTAATCTATCTGCGCTGCGTGACCACGATAAGCGCTCTAATCCTTATGGCGAAAACTTTGACTACGCCAAGGCATTTAACAGCCTAGATCTTGATAAAGTCAAACTAGACATTAATGCGTTACTGACCACATCTCAAGATTGGTGGCCGTCAGATTATGGCAACTATGGCCCCTTTTTTATCCGTATGACATGGCACAGTGCAGGTACCTATCGCACCCTTGATGGCCGAGGGGGC
>NZ_PJAP01000775.1:0-1775 GCF_002836795.1 Shewanella sp. 11B5
CTGACTACTTGTTAGGTGAAGTGGGTGTTGGGTTTAACGGATTAACGTTCAAGCTAGGTTACGAGCAGCTGGGGTCTGACAATGGCGAATATGGTTTTGCTACACCGCTTGCCACGTTACACGCGTTCAATGGCTGGTCTGATCAATTCTTAGGAACACCTGCACAAGGTCTTGTTGATACTTATATTTCTGTAGGCGGCAGCGTTGTCGGCGGTAATTGGGCATTGGCTTATCATGATTTTGAAGCTGACGAATCAAGCGCAACTGTTAATGATTTAGGCGACGAAATTGACGCAGTATTCAGTTTACCTATTAATAACAACTACACTGTAGGAGTTAAATACGCTGCTTACTCAGCGGGCGATGCGAGTGCTGGTAAAGTTGATACTGACAAAGTATGGCTTTGGGCAAACGCTAAATTTTAATGTTGCCTAATAATAAAAAAGCGAGTATCAAATGATACTCGCTTTTTTATTTCATTTTTGTACTTTATGGTTCAGTCATCGTTATGACACGACTTGCTCAACCGGTTTTTCATCTGAATAAAACTGCTCTACGTCCAATTGGCCTTCCGATTTACCAATCACAACCGCAGTCATCATATCGCCAGTCACGTTAGTTGCCGTGCGGATCATATCAATAATGCGGTCTATGGCAGCGATGAAGGCAATACCTTCTAGTGGTAAGCCTATCACGCCCAAAGTGACAGTTAACATCACCATCGCACTACCAGGAACTCCTGCTGTGCCGACAGACGCTACCGTTGCCGTTACCGCAATCAACATGTAGTCCGTCATATCAAGCGGAATACCGTAAATTTGCGCAATAAAAATGGCCGCAATAGCAGGATAAATACCGCCACAACCGTCCATGTTCATAGTTGCGCCGAGTGGCAGTACAAAAGCACTGTAACGTTTCGATACGCCCATTGCTTCAGTACTACGTGTGCTGGCAGGTAAAGTACCAAAGCTTGATGCGGTACTAAAGGCCACAATTTGAGCCGGCATGGCTTTACGGAAAAATTGCAGTGGACTTAAACCCGCAGCAAATTTAACTAAACCGCCATACACAAAGATAATATGAATGAACGCGGCAATATAAATCGCAATAATAAACTTACCCAATGGTAATAATGTACTTAAGCCATACTCGCCCACAACCCAAGCCATTAAACCAAATACACCAATAGGTGTCAGTTTTAATACCATACGCGTTAGTTGAAACATCACTTCAGCGCCAGCTTCAATCACGTTTTTAAGCGGTGCTGCTTTCTCGCCCACAGCATTAATGGCAATGCCAATTAACGCGGCAAAGACAATAATTTGAAGCACATTGCCGTCGGCTAATGAGGCAAACGGATTCACCGGGATCATATTGAGTAATACCTGAGCAAAGCCTGGAATATCACGTTCGCGAACTTCTGATGTGGCTAAGGCTAGGTTACCGCCCATGTCGATAAGACTGCCGACAGTTAAACCAATAAATGAAGCAATGGTGCCGGTAAACATAAACATGGCTAAGGTTTTAAAACTTAAGCGCTTTAAATTACCTTGTGAGCCCAGCGAGGTAATGCTCACCACAATGGCACAAAATACCAAAGGGGCAACCAGCATTTTAATGGCACTGATAAACAGATCGCCAAGAGGCTTTAACATCACGGCTGACTCGCCTAATCCGACGCCGGTGAGTGTTCCTAAAACAAAACCTGCAATGACTTTCTGCCAAAAAGGGATGCGTTTGAGCGTTTGCAATATCATGAAAGTTCCAAATTATGT
>NZ_PJAP01000776.1:0-1775 GCF_002836795.1 Shewanella sp. 11B5
TTGAATGGCGGAGCGGACGGGACTCGAACCCGCGACCCCCGGCGTGACAGGCCGGTATTCTAACCAACTGAACTACCGCTCCACACAAGTGCGATGAATAATAAAGTTGTGATAATTAATCGTCAACAGTTTTTTAATTGTTTTTGCTCATTTAGTTAAAAAACGTACAATTATCAAGTTTTAGTACAAAAAGCACTCACTTCAGTGGGTTAGTTTTTGTCATCAGGCATACTTAAATCAATATCATCTAGGTCGACGCTTTCTAGAATACTGTCTTTAGGTTTATCCTCATTAACGGGGTTTTGCTTTAACCTTTCTTCTGCCGCAGCCATCGCCTTTGCCAGCGTTTGTTTTTTTCGCCATATCACCAAACCGATAATACCAACAAAAAAGAGTACGCCATTAATGGTAATAATCCAGAACATTGCATCGTCTTTAGCTACTTTCTCTTCAATTTCTGCTTGAATGGCCGCTTTTTCAGCAAGTTCTTCAACTGATGGAGGTGGAGCTGGGGGCTCTACTAAATTAAAAAACATTTCAGGTAAATTGAGCACAATTTCTCGGCCATCAACCGTCGTAGAAACCGCACTGCCTTTAACACGATAACTGCCAAACTCAGTCACTTTAGGTAAGTATAAAATTTGATCTGCACTGGTCATGGTTTGCAAGGTGATAGGCAGCAACAATCCTGCAGGGCCGACTAAGTCAAACTCAAAATGCGTTTCTGCTAATTTCACCACAGATTCATCAACCGTTAATTGTATCTGCCATATGCCTTTTAATGGATCGCTATTGGGCACCATTTTGACAGTAATTGGTTGTGGCGATAGCTCAAACGGCATCACATATTCACGTTCAAATATATTATTTCGGGCGGTAACGTTGAGTACATAATGACCGGTAGGTTGTTGTAAATTATGGCTTCCGGTAAAGATGCCATCATCAGGTACTTCGTCCAACAATTCACCATTGTCTTTATAAGCACCGACAATAATGGTGCCCGTTGCAAAGTTATCGTCAGTAGGAAGATGCTCACTGGTAAAACGAGCAGTCCATTCGACCATATACTCCAACCCCGGCATTCTCATGGTTAAACTATCACCCAAGAGTCTTGCTGTTACTTTCAACCTTTCACCCTGATAAAGTGGTTGCGGTAACGGTTGCACAGCAATGTCTAATGCAGATAATTTTTTAATTGTCGACCCTTCAACCACACTCCCCAATAACTGCCAAGGCCCTGGCATTGGTTTTTCGATATAAATCATATCAGCAGCAATACCGTCTACCCATTTTACCGTTTGAGTATGACGATTTGAGTACCATTTACTGCCATCGGGTAAATTGACCACGACACGAGCGGAACCATAGCTTCGTTGGATAACCAACGTTAAATGATCGACCATGTGATCGATTCGAAAACGATTTTTAAGTTCTGCTGCTTGCGATGCATTGACCACTGCAGCCTGGGCATTAGGTTGCCACGCTAAGATAAGACTCAGCAACAATAAACATGGAATAACAAGATAACCGGCGCGAGTAGCACTCATAAAGGTTGGTTTACCCTCTCCAGAGACATTTACCTGACTTCGCAATGAGGTCAAGTCGTTGTTCGTGTAATAGTATTTCATCGGCAGATGCACCAACGACTTTAAGATTAAACGCCGAAGGATCGATATTTTTAATTCCGCCACCTTCTTGACCCGCTTTTTCATTGGACAAATTAAACTTAATTTGTCCACCAGTCATGATTAAGTAAACATCAGCAAGAATTTCCG
>NZ_PJAP01000777.1:0-1773 GCF_002836795.1 Shewanella sp. 11B5
AATAGGTCAGCACATCATCTAAGATACTCAACAATGCATCACTACTGGTTCTGATCATGTCCGTAAAGCGTGTTTGCTCGCGGGTTAAGCCGCTTTCGAGCAGGATATCAGCAGAACCAATCACCGCATTCAGTGGTGTACGAATTTCATGGCTTATATTGGCCATAAAACGACTTTTAGCTTCGGATAATTGCTCTGCTTGATATTTAGCTTCTTGTAAAACCTTTAAAGCTGCTCGGTTTTCGCTAATGTCGGTTTGTACCGCAATAAAGTGGCTAATGTTGCCAGTGCTATCAATAACCGGACTGGTATTAATGTTGACCCAATAAGATTCTCCATGACAATTATAATTAATAATGTCGGTTTGAAAGCTTCTACCATGACGCAATGCCTCTGACATTAAGGTGATAGTTTGAGGATCGCTGTCTTTACCTTGCAATAGATAACCCGGTTTTTTACCCAGAATATTTTTTAAGATATAACCGGTTCTTTCTTCGAAACTTTTATTCACCCACTCAATACATCCCTCGCGATTGGTTATCACCACTAAATTTTTGGTATGGCTGGCCACTAACGATAAACGCTTAACATAATTTTGTTGATGAAGTAGTTGTGCTTGTATGTCTTTATGCTGCTGAATTTCAAACAGCGAACCGATGTAACCACCGCTACCATCTTGCACTAACTTTAATTCAAACCAGTGATGCTGACCGTTGATTAACTTAAGCTGAACTTCAATAATGGTTGGGGCAGTGTTACGGCTATCGGCTAATTTATGCAGACACACTTCAAGTAATGCCAGTTGCGTTGACGAACTGATTAACGTACACAAATTCATTTTCTCTAACGACTCACGCTCATAACCTAATCGCTTTTTCCAAGCGGGATTGGTATACGTTAACTCAAGTTTGTCATTACATTCAAAAATGCATTCATCTAAGAGTTCGAGTAATTTAGTTTGACGTTTTTGTGCATGAGAGAGTTTTTCAACAAGTGCATGTTGAATTTGAACCTGTAGCTCATCTTGACATTCATCAGCCATTTTTAGCCGCCTTTATTGGTTAGCTTAAGTCGTTCGAATGACACTATTGGGTATATTGTGGCAACACATCTTCGCTATAAACTGACGAAACAGACGGCTTATTAACGACATTGGATAATCAATTCCTACGGTGTCGTATTAGCGTTAAAGTATTTTTTAGTAGGTTGGTAATCGGTGACGATTGTTCAATGACGCTATGTAAAATGCCGTCCATAAAAAGTCGTCATATAGGTTCCAATCAATACCAACACTATATTTGAAAATGCCGTCATCCCCTCAATTGTATATAAAGTAGAACAAGGCTTTTATTGTGGCTGCCATTGAACTAAAAATTTCTCTAATGCCAACTTAGTGACTGGTTTCTCTAAATAGTGGGTAATGCCTTTGCTAAACAGATGCTGGATTTCATCGGGTTCTGTAAGTCCGGTTAACGCCACTTTAGGGGTTAACCGATTAATGGCGTCATCGCTAACCAGTCTTTGAGCTACATCGCTGCCGTACAATCCTGGCATGCGCTCATCGAGCAGAATTAAATCAAAAGGTTGTTGTTGTGCTAGTGCTAGGGCTGAATTGCCGTCATTAGCCGACACGACTTTACAGCCGAGCTTTTCAAGCATGGCTTGGGTGGCAACTTGACTAGGAATACTGTCGTCGGCAACGAGTATAGATAATGGTTCTGGTGAAGCTTGCTTGTTAATCATGTTAATAATATCCGTATCATAAAATGGCCA
>NZ_PJAP01000778.1:0-1770 GCF_002836795.1 Shewanella sp. 11B5
GAAAGACCAGACGAAGTGAATGTCGCCATTAATAATTTCATAAACGATTAACATTTATTTAAAGAAATTTAAAAACAATAAGTTAATTACATCCTTAGTTAAAGGCTTGTTGTAAAACAAACTCAATATAGTGCGCTGAATAACAAACGAAATAATAATAACGATAAAGGGATTTTATGACGACATTAACATCACAAACTCAACAGGCACTCGTATTTGAAGTGGCTAAAAATGACTTGTCACAAACACGTGTTGTTGAGCTTAATATTGAGCTGCCATTGGCTGAAAATGAAGTATTACTTAAAGTGAGTAAATTCGCGTTAACCGCAAATAACATCAGCTATGGCATCACTGGGGATGCATTAGGTTATTGGCAATTCTTTCCTGTTAACAATTCCCCTTTGGATACTGCTTCAAATTCGATTACGTCTAAAGCTAATGCAGTTCAACACACTCAATGGGGACGATTACCTGTGATGGGGTTTGCCGATGTGGTGTCATCAAATAATAAAGATATCAACGTTGGTGAACGAGTATGGGGATTTATGCCGATGGCGACTCATTTCAAAATCATTGGCGGTAAAGTGAACCCTACGGGATTTTCAGATCTCAATCCATGCAGAGAAGGCCTTTCACCTGTTTATGCTCGCTTTGATCGCGTCAGTGCTAATCCTTTTTATCAGCTAAAAAATGAAGACTATGACATCTTATTACGCGGACTGTTCACCACGTCTTGGCTAGTGGATGACTTTATGTTCGACAATCAGTATTTCGATGCGACTCAGTATCTGGTAACCAGTGCATCCAGTAAAACCAGCATTGCCCTCGCCTTTGCCATTAAGCAAAGAGGTCAACGCAGTGCGATTGGTATTACCTCCGAGGCCAATTTAAGTTTTGTTAAATCATTAGGTTGTTACGATCACGTTATTAGCTATAACGACATCACCACCCTAGATGCCAATGTGGCATCCATCTTAGTGGACATGGCCGGTGGTAAAAACACCTTAGCCGCCATTCATCACCACTTTAACCAACAACTGCGCTATTCATGCCGGATTGGTGCAACCCATCATGGCGATATTGACTTAACAGACACACAAAGTGATGGACTGCTACCAGGTGCGACTCCAACATTCTTCTTTGCACCAACGCAATTGAAAAAACGCAGTCTTGAATGGGGGGTTGGCGAAACCATGAAACAAATGAATCAATCGTTACTCCATTATATAGACTTTTGTAGATCCATTATCACCATTTCCCACACCCATGATCTTCACCACGTTAATGATATTTACCAACAGGTTTTAGCCGGAACGGCTGATGCATCTGTTGGACAAATCATATCGTTAGACACAAGTTCATCATAAACAAACCCAGTATAAACACGCTCATAGTAGAAAAATAAAAAAGGACGTTATCGGCCCAATAAAGGTCATATTTGAATGAGGTTATTATGGAAGATATTGAATTAGTGACATTTGTTAACACGCAAGTTATCCCTGTTTGCATCTTTTTAATTATGATGGGCATGGGGTTGTCTTTAGTGACAGATGATTTTAAACGCGTGCTTAAGTACCCAAAAGCAGTCGCGATAGGACTAACTAACCAGCTGCTTTTGTTACCTATTATTGGTTTTGGATTAGCTAACATTATGCCGTTAGAACCAGAATACGCTGTAGGCGTTATGTTACTGGTACTTTGCCCTGGCGGCACGACTTCTAATATGTTTTCTCACTTAGCAAAAGGTGATGTGGCGCTGTCGGTCACGAT
>NZ_PJAP01000779.1:0-1765 GCF_002836795.1 Shewanella sp. 11B5
CTCACAGCGATCGTTTAAAAGACTTTCCAACCGACAAAAGCAAAGCCATCATTACAACGGTGCATGCATCACCTCAAGAATTGCTAGCAACATTGGGCGTTAATGCCGATGAACTTGTTAATGTTGATGCAACCGATGGTCTGCGGCTAACCTTAGCAAACGGATTAATTATTCATTTACGCCCATCCGGTAATGCACCTGAGTTTCGTTGTTATGTCGAAGCCGATAATCTTGAAACTGCAAAACAATGGGTAACCAAAGTACTAACTATTATGACTCGCACTTTGGCGAACATGTAGTGCTTATACTAGGGCTTAAGACTAGTGCTTAATACTTGGTGTTAACATGTAACAATCATTTATTGTGACTAGCCAATACTAACAAGATATTGCAACCAAGTTACTGCAAGTTAAACAACTGCAGTAGCACGGTCTAAAGTAGAAAAGGGTGTATCAGTCGGTTTCAGTGAAAATATGCAATTACACTGACAAAATAAAAAGTTAACTACAGGCAGATTATTTAAAAAACACAATAAGTGTGTATTTTTACCTCAACGGAAGGATATTGCTGATGCAATATCCTTTTTTTATGACTAAAAATATATACAGCAAGTCAAATATCTAATTGTAACCGTTGCTGTATTTTTATCATGATGATTTATCTGGGTTTAATACAGTATATTAGTTTTTGTTACTGTAGTGTTTCTGTCATGTAACCGCAATATAATGGCAAAATTAATCACAAGATTGTCATTTCCGTCTGTAAATTACAGAATTTTTAAGTATAATCAGCGCTCAAAATGCATATTCGACTTAATTTAGTCGTAAATGCTCAAAAAATGGAAGTTTCGTAGAAATTTTAGGCATGCTGGAGCCGTAACCTATGGGCGGTAGCGTGTCTGAAGACCGCTCTAACTGCTAGAGCGGTGTCAGGCGGTATAAAGCGATGACGTGCGATAGCAATCTAGCGGCTAAGCTAAGTTCTAGGCCGCTACGCTTCTAGGGCGGACTATGTCCTGCTAGGGACTGCTTCGCAGTTAAGATTTTATAGCAGCGCAGCGCTCTAGCAGTTAGAGCGGTGTCAGGCGGTATAGAGCGATGACGTGCGATAGCAATCTAGCGGCTAAGTTCTAGACCGCTTCGCTTCTAGATCGGACTTCGTCCTGCTAAGGACAGCTTCGCTGTAAAGATTGTATAGCAGCGTAGCGCCCTAGAATCTAGCAACTAGGCTTTTGTTTTCCAGCCTTTTGCTCTATTAGAAGCACAGCGCTCTAGAATCAAGTAGTTAGAGCGGTATCAGGCGATATCGAACAATAAATAGCGAATGAGCCTTTTTTGGCTTGTCGACTAATATCCCCGAATAAATAATGGATTATGTTCACTCAATTCTCATAAGAAACATGGCAACGCCTTTGTTCCTTAACGAGTCAGCTAATCCTAAAATTATAAAAACGATAATAAATGAACTAGACTCTAGGCCGATGAACAAGAGCCTAGGCCGCTACGCGGATAGTGCGCTTCGCTCCAGCAGTTGAGCTTGGTGCCAAGCGATAGAGAGCGATGACGTGCGATAGCAATCTAGACTCTAATGCTTTTGCTCTACTTAGCAGCGCAGCGCCCTAGAGTCATAGAGTCTAGGAAGCTACGCGGCTAGTGCGCTTCGCTTCTAGGGCGGACTTCGTCCTGCTAGGGACTGCTTCGCAGTAAAGATTTTATAGCAGCGCAGCGCTCTAGAATCTAGCAACTAGGCTTTTGCTTTAGCCTTT
>NZ_PJAP01000359.1:0-8337 GCF_002836795.1 Shewanella sp. 11B5
GGTACGGGTAACATTGCTGGTGTGGCTACGGCGATTTTTATTGGTGGGCCAGGGGCATTATTTTGGATGTGGTGTACGGCGCTCGTGGGTATGGCGACTAAGTTTTCGGAAGCCGTTCTGGCGGTAAAATATCGTGAGACAGATGCTAACGGTAACCATGTTGGCGGCCCGATGTATTACATCAAGAATGGTTTAGGCAGCAAATGGGCCTGGTTAGGTACTGCATTTGCTCTGTTTGGCTCCATTGCCGGTTTTGGTATTGGTAATACCGTACAAGCTAACTCAGTTGCTGATGCGATGAGCAGTAACTTTGGTGTACCTAGTTGGGTTACAGGTGTGGTGTTAATGGTGCTGGTGGGTGCGGTACTCATGGGCGGTATTAAACGTATTGCTGAAGTGGCTGGTAAGTTAGTGCCATTGATGACGGTATTTTATATTACCGCTGGTTTAGCGGTATTGGTTGTATATGCAGACGAAGTGCCTGCTGCTTTTATGTTGATTATTGAAAGTGCCTTTAACCCAGTAGCGGCCCAAGGTGGTTTTGCGGGGGCGGCGGTATGGGCTGCGATTCGTTTTGGTGTGGCACGTGGGGTATTTTCAAATGAAGCCGGGTTAGGAAGTGCGCCAATTGCCCATGCGGCGGCGCAAACGAATAACCCAGTGAAGCAAGGTTTAGTGGCCATGTTAGGTACGTTCATTGACACGCTCATTGTATGCTCAATAACGGGCTTGGCGATTGTGGTTTCTGGTGCGTGGACATCTGGCGAAAACGGCGCAGCATTAACCTCTCTAGCATTTTCACATGCACTGCCCATGGGTAACTATATCGTGGCCATCGCTTTGGCTGTGTTTGCCTTTACCACTATTTTAGGGTGGAGTTTCTACAGCGAAAAATGTGTTCAATACTTATTAGGCGACAAAGCAGTTAAGCCATTTCGTCTAATCTGGACCTTGGTTGTGCCTTTAGGTGCAGTGAGTTCGCTAGAATTTATTTGGTTATTAGCCGACACATTGAACGCGATGATGGCGATTCCAAACTTAATTGCGTTAGTGCTATTAAGTCCTGTGGTATTTGGCTTAACTCGCGAATACTTTCTCAAGCAAAGAGCGCTTAACGCAAAACAAAAAGCCAATTAATATTGTCGTAAATAGTTGGCTAAGTGTTATTTTAGGTTAACTTTAGCCAAATGATTATTAAGCATGTTTATCAGTACATTGATGAACATGCTTTTTTAAAAGGATTTTTTATGAAGTACGTTGTTTTTACTGTCTCTGTTGCCGCCATCTTGAGTATGGTGTTTGTGTCGGGTTGCTCTAACCTGTCACTGCGAACCAATGCGGGTACAATTGCGCTAGGTAACGCCACAATAGCAGGGGTTGATACCTACACCTCAGCAGAAATGTCTAGGTTCAAAGCACAGTTTCTTGGCGATGTGACCACTTCATATTGTGAAAATTCATCAGATCCTGAAAAGTTAGATGATCTTCCAAGTTTGTCTTCAATGACTAAGTCACTCAAATTACAAGTGACCCAACGAGGCGGTAATGCCATTGTGTTGAAGCAATGCGGCAAAGTTAATTACTCGTCTTGTGCTGTTTATTTAGAGTGTAACGGCGAGGCATATGTCATCGACCGTGGCTTATAACTAGACCCATTTTTCTAGCGCCTATTGGAGTCATACAATAGGCGTTAATCTAATCGTTTGCTAAATCGCATCGCTGCAATCCATAATCCAATGACTGTAAAACCCACCAGCCACAATACATCGTTTATTAACTCGCCTAACGTTGCCCCTTTTAACACAATCGCTCGGATCACCCGCATAAAATGGGTTCCTGGCAGTGCTTCGGCAATCCATTTTGCTGCTGTCGGCATGGCTTCTAATGGGGTGATAAATCCAGAGAGTAATATGGTTGGCAATAATACAAAAATGGTCATTTGCATGGCTTGTAGCTGTGTTTTTGCAATAGTAGATATGATTAACCCTAATGTCAGGCTAGCGGTAATAAACAGTAACGTGCCCAACAATAAATGACTGATAGCGCCATTGATGGGCACGGCAAAAATAATATTGCCTAAGCCTAAAATAATGGTCATTTGCACTAAGCCGATGACGATGTATGGCAATATTTTTCCAATCATCAGTTCTATTGGCTTTATTGGGGTGGTGATCAATAATTCAAGGTTGCCGCGTTCACGCTCACGAACAATAGCTGATGAAGTAAACAGCACCATGGTCATGGTCAGAATGACGGCGATTAAACCTGGAACAATATTCACCGCGGATCGCTGCTCGGGATTATAAAATAAGCTAACTTCAAACCGAGATTGGTTGCTGGTTTGCTCCGGTACAATATCGTTGAGCGATAGGTTGCGCAGTTGCTTTATCGCGCCTGCAATCATGGTGTCTGAACCATCGACTATCCATTGGCCAATCGGTTCATTGCGTGCGATTTTTTCATTCAAAGTAGGCGGTAAAATTAATGCCGCTTTAATGTCACCACGGCGAATAGCAGCCTGTGCTTGCTCTGCTGTCGTGAGATAGGATGTGACTTCCACTACCTGGGTGACTTTTACCGCTTCGACTATCCAGCGTCCTGCAGCTGAATCACTTTGATCAACAATTGCTACTGGTATTGCCCGCACATCAGTATTGATGGCATAGCCGAATAACAACAGCTGGATCAGCGGGATCATTATCACCATGGCAAAGGTAATTCGATCGCGCATAAGCTGCTTAACTTCTTTAGCGGTAATGGCATGAATACGCATGTAGCTATGGCGAATACTGTTCAGCATGTTGTTAGCCCTTATGTTGCTTCATGGGAGGCTGGAACACGCTGGCCAGTATGACTGACAAACACGTCTTCAAGATTAGCGCTAACCAAGTGAATATCTTGCAGGTTAACGGGGTGATTATGCTGTTGGCACTGATGCAGTAACCAAGAGATAGGATCTACCACTTGTTTGCTGACCAATACCCGTAATCTATGGCCTAACTGCGCCGCAGAGGTCACTTCAATGTGGCTAATTAATGCTTGTTTTAACGGCCTTAAATCAGTGGTGTTGATTTCAACCACATGGGCATTGATGTTATCCATTAATGCTTTTGGCGTGTCATCCGCTCTGATCCTGCCTTTTTCCATAATGGCAATTTTATGGCAGCGTTCGGCCTCATCCATATAATGGGTAGTCACTAAAATACTGGTGCCTTGTTCTGATAAATCGAACAGTTGCTCCCAGAAGTCACGCCTGTTTTGTGGATCAACGGCTGAGGTGGGTTCATCTAAAAACAGTAATTTTGGTTGATTTAAACATGCGCAGGCGAGGGCCAATCGTTGTCTTTGTCCACCGCTAAGGGTACCGGCCAGTTGATGCTGATATTGGCTTAGTTTGTAAGTGCTTTGCAGTTGATCAATGCGTTTTTTGCAGGTGCTATTGTCAATACCATAGATTCGGCCAATAAATTGCAAGTTCTCTGTAACGGTTAAGTCATCGTAGAGGGAAAATTTTTGGGTCATATAACCAATATTATGGCGTAATGCTTCAGCTTGCTTCGGGATGGCTAACCCCATGACATTAATGGTGCCTTCTGTGGGGGTGAGTAAACCGGTTAACATTCTAATAGTGGTTGATTTACCACAGCCATTAGGGCCTAAAAAACCATAAATGTTGCCTTTAGGCACCAATAAGTCTAATTGCTCTACCGCAGTAAAGTCGCCAAATTTTTTGGTTAGCCCATGAGCTTGAATTACCCATTGTGGGTCTACGGATGAGGTCATTTTTGTGTCGGTAATATAACTTGGGCTGGTATGCCCGTAGGTAGTTTGCTGGCCGAACTGTCTAAACTCACTTCGGCTAGAAAGGCTAATCGTGACCTATCTGCTTGATTCAGTGCGTAGTAGGGGGTAAATGCCGGTTCAGTACTTATCCAACGCAGTGTGCCGTTAAATGTGCTGTCGATACCGTCTACACTGACAGACAACGTTTGGCCAATGCGAAGTTTAGCTGCATAGGGTTCAGGTATATACACTCTGGCGTAGGGCGCAGCATCAGCTTGGATAACCGCTACCACCGCACTTAGCTGGACGCGTTCGCCAACATTGTAGGGCAAGTTATCTAACTTACCACTGCGAGTTGCACGAATGCTTAAGTCGCTGTAAACCTGCTGCTCGTAACGTAGGTTGGCATTGGCAGCATCGAGTGCTGCTTGTGCTTGAAAAATATCTTCTTGGCGAACACCTTTGATCAATATTGTTAATCGATCGTTGGCGGCATCATATTCTGCATTGGCTTGATCGCGAAGCGCTAAAGCACGATCGCGCTCTGCTTCACTGACCAGGTTTTTTGCTAATAAACTCGCGCTGCGTTGATAAGATTTTTGCGCTTCGATTTTGGCGGCGTTGGCACTCTTTAATGCCGAATTGGCACTGGCGATATCTTCTGGGCGCTCGCCATTAGTGAGTTTTAATAAGTAGGCTTGGGCTTTAACCACTTCGGCTTGCATTACCGCTAAGCGCGCGGCTTGTTTGTGGGTATCAAATTGGACTAATAAGTCACCGGCGTTGACTTGCATGCCTTTTTTAATGGGTTGTGCAGTAATGATTTCTGCTGCGGTTGAACGAAGAATGACTCGGTCGCGCTCTAAGGTACCTAATGCTTGTGAAGGGCTTGCTGGCGTGCAGCCACTCATTAATATCAAGCTGGATAATAACATTGAAAATAACGCTGAAAATAGAATGTGTTTCATAGCAAGTCTCAACCATAGCCGTAGTTACACTATAGCAAACTCACTAGGTAACAAGGCATTAGCATTACACTTGTTTAGTAGGCTAAGTGTGACTTATGCCACACTTAGTCTATTCGTTTACTAACCTATGACTGTCGCTTATTCGAAGTTGTTATCAAACTCTGAATCTTCAAATAAGTCGACTGCAGAAGTAGGGACAACATTTTTGAATTGGCGTGCAAAATGGCGTTGCACCCCTTTTAAGTCGATATTGCCGATACCGGACGCAAAGCCAAACCAGGCATAAAGGCCGCTAATGTCTTCAAACATTGGTGGTAAATATTTAGGGCGGGCAATAATGCCTTCCTGGTAAGCTTGATACAGAACCGGAATGTCTTCGATGGCTAATTTACCTAAAAACAGCATAGGGATTAACTCTGGTAAACCCGTGCTAATGGCGCTACGGATAAAGTTAATGTTTTCAACATAACCGCGTACGTAGGAGATATCTTTAGTGAAAAAGCTGCCTCCGCCAACCATACCACCACGAAATACCCGTTGAGTAACACGATAACTGTCTTTTGAACTCAGGTTTAGGTTTCTAAAGTAGCGATAGACCTCAATAAAATCGGCACCTTGTTCAGCCATGTCGACAGCAGATACACGATCGCTAATTCGTCGTGCACGACCCGGATTTGAGCTTAAGGTCAGCATTTCCATCAACACTGCTAAGCCTTCTTGCGACGCTGTCACTCGCGGAGAACCGACACTGAGCCAAGTCGCATGTGGTTGCGCACGACCATTAAGCGTGGTGCCCACATGAACCCAGCCTTCGTGTACTTCATACACATTCAAATCAGATTCGCTGAACATGGCACGGGTGTTGAGTTTTACGGTGTCACCACCTACAGCAGCGTCAGACACAATACCATCGCTCAATTTAACGTGAATTTCATCGTTGTGAAAATATTTTACTAAACGCTCACTGAGAACATTGACCGCTTCTGGTGCGCTGATAATTTTTGGATGACGGCTACTCATGTGGCGCGCAGCAGGTAACGAAAATATATGGCTTAAACGATCGCCCAGTTGGCGTACCGTATGACGATCGCCATGTAATTTGTGGCTGGCACTGCCATACAATTCTTGACTGAGTTTACCAAACATTGGCTTGCCACGATTGTGTAGCATGTCTATCACGATCCGATATTGATCAATGTTAGCCAGTAAAATTTTACCTAACTTATCGCGTTTACCTAAACCTCGCTCAACGGCATTTTTTAACCCTTGTAGGTCAGTTTGGGTCTGATCTGCGTTAAAGGATAAAGGAATCGATTGATAGAAATCATTGCTGATGTTGGGTAACTCTTTGCTTTGTTTAGCTAAAAAGTCATCTTCAACTTGTCTTGGCCATTTTATCGAGTCTAAAATTTTAATCGGTGCTTGGATACGAATTAATTCATCAGAAAAACGACGAATATCTTGTTGATAACGCAATAAAGAGTCAGACATTGTCTTTTCCTAATCTTGAAAATATTGTAAGCAGTATTAGCACTTATATTAGCAGATGTTGATTGCAAAACGGCAATGAAAAAAAACCTCAAATGTAGCACTATTTTGGTGCAACAAATCAGTTTATATCGCAATTCCTTCCAGACACTTTATTTAAGTATCTAAAAATAATAGCTTATTTATTTGGCATTAAAACTGCTTTAGCTAAAGTAATCTAGATTAAAAGGAAATCCTATGGCAGCGATGAGCTATTTAAGTGTGATCGAGCGTTACCATGAATATGAACATCTGGTACACGAATTATTAGAATCTATTTTGATCGGTGTGGGAGATATTAATTTATTCGAACAACCCATTTCGGCTAAAATTTTTGAAGATATGGCGATTAGTTATCCTTTTGTGGAACTCATTTATTTACTTGATGAGCAAGGGATGCAGATTTGTCCTAATATCAGCGTCATTAATCAGCAAGTTAAGCTAATGGCTTGCGGTCATCATGTTGACCGAAGCCAGCGACCTTATTTTACTCAATTGACTGCTATCGACACCGTTCATATTACTCGACCCTATTTATCAAACTCTGGTGGTGGGTTGTGCTTGTCGGCATCGCAAATGATTAAATCGGCCTCTGGGCAAGTGGTTATTGTGGTCATTGATGTCAACCTAACACGATTGATCGAGTTTATGATGGGCGACAGTGCTCGGCGTAAAATGTCTCCGTTTTTTAAAAGTATTTATACTGCGATTGTATTGTGTCTGTTTGTGTTGGTGAGCGTACTCATGTGGACCGTGATCCGCGATATTTATGCCTTGTTTAGCCAAATATCTGCGACCCATGATCCGCTACAGCCCTTTGGTATTATCATTTTTCTTACATTGGCATTAGCTATTTTTGATTTGGGTAAAACCATTTTGGAAGAAGAAGTGCTGATGCATAAAGATATCTTCCGTCACAGCTCGACTCGTAGAACGATTACGCGGTTTATTTCGACCATTTTGATTGCGATTTCAATTGAAGCTTTGCTGACGATGTTTAAAGCATCGCTGGGAGAAAAACAATATATTGAGCCTGCCATTTTGATGATGTTAGCGGTCGTGGGGCTATTGGTTGGGTTAGGGATATATGTGTATCTAGGTGCCAAAGCTGAGCTGCTACTCACACAAGCACAAGTTGGTAAGCACACTAGGCGTGTACAAACTAAAAATGAATAGGCAATTAATTAGCGCTTAGTAGTGCCTAAGTTCGCTCGCTTAAAATAGACAGGGATAAACGACATTGGCGTTTATCCCTATTTTTTAGAAAAAATCGTCGTCACCAATTGCTTTACGTAATTGAGCTTGTTCGAGGAAATCTTCTAATCTGCGTTTTACTTGGCGTTTATGTTGTAATGTTTCGGCGGATTTAACGTTTCTAGGCGTTGTCATCGCGTCCATTTCTGTGTCATCAGGCACTCTTTCACTAAGATTAGCCATAACAAAACCCTCATGTTGAATAAAAGCGTGGTATTAATTCAATGAGCATTTTCTAACTAAAAAAACCTAAATAGGGAAGTAAAATATTTTTCCTCAGTTGGACAGCTATTTTTACCTTTCTCTTTGAGCTTAGCATTAATTGTTTTTCTTGCTAGTAAAACCAACTAGCTGGTGCGTAGAGTGTGCTTGTGATCAAATATTCTGGATGTGCTGAGCGTAGATAATGCTCCGCTTTCAAGCAGGTAAAAAAACGCCACCTTCAATTAGGTGGCGTCGATAACACGAATACAGCAAAGCGCATGTGCGATAGGGTTACTCGTTATAGGCTAAAGCCATATGAGTAGCCTAAAACAACTTTAGCATCATTGTCTGGTAAGTCTGTGTCAGAGGCCATAAATGAGACTGTTCCTAGGTCTGTTTCAGCGCTTAAAGTCACGTTGTAGTCTGCATAGGTGTCGCCAAATAAATCTTCAACAACATCGCCTTGTGAATAACCGTAGTGGAATGCAATGCTGAGCTTTTCTGTTAACGGGAAACTGGCATTGGCTTGAATATAGTTCCAATCTGTTTCGTCACTTGCACCAGACACATCAGAGTCAGCGTTGATCACTTGAGAATAACC
>NZ_PJAP01000780.1:0-1763 GCF_002836795.1 Shewanella sp. 11B5
TAATTTTCCAAGAAATGACATGATTACTCCGCCTCCCCAGAAGCAGTCGAAGAATGCTCTGTGGTTGAGTGTGTAGAGGATGAAAGTCCAGAATGTTGTTCAGCGTCCATGTCTGTCATATGCTGCATATGTTGAGTGTGGTCCATACCTTCCATACCAGACATTGATTTCATGTTGCCCATGTCGTGCATGCCTTCCATACCATCCATGCTGCCCATTGATTTCATGTTCGAGTCTGGATGCATGTACTGCATAACAATGTAATTAAACATGCCTTTTTGCACTGACCCGTAATATTGCACAGGGTTGTTTTCACTTTTTTCAGCTAGCTGCTTATATTGCTCAACATCCAAGGTGTTACCTTGCTGCTTTACCTTAGCAATCCAGGCATCAAAATCGCCAGCTGTAGGTGTGGCAATAGCGTTAAACTTCATGCCTGCAAAACCAGCACCACTGTAGTTAGCTGAAATACCTTCAAAGGTACCCGGCTCATTAGCAATAAGGTGTAGCTTGGTTGCCATGCCTGCCATTGAGTATATTTGGCTGCCTAGTTGCGGAATGAAAAAGGAATTCATCGCCGTGTCTGAGGTAATTTTGAAGTTAACCGGCACGTTCGCAGGGAAGGCCAATTCGTTAACCGACGCAATGCCATATTCTGGATAGATAAATAACCACTTCCAGTCCAGCGACACGACTTCAACCGTTACTGGTTTAGCATCATGTTCAAGCGGTTTATAGGGGTCTAAATCATGAGTCGAATTCCAAGTGATAACACCCAAAATGATCACGATAATAATGGGAACAACCCACACCACAATTTCAATTGCAGTTGAGTGTGCCCATTTAGGCGCATAAATTTCTTCATCGCGGCCATCACGGTATTTCCACGCAAAGTACAGCGTCATAAAAATTACCGGAATAACCACAATCAGCATCAGTAGCGTCGCCACAATAATGAGGTTTTTCTCATCTATGCCGATTTGACCTTTGGGATCCAGTACGCCGCCTTCACAACCGGCAAGCATAAATGCTAATGCCGCCAGCATTGGTTTACTTAAATTTCGAATTAACAAAGGAAGATTCCTCTCACCTTAAAAGCTTACTACGCTGCCAATAGGATCGGCAGTTGCAGAATAATCATCGAACGCAAATAACCACACCAAAGGACTAATCCAAATCAACTATCAGTGATTTTGGCGTAGCGCTTAAGGCGATATCGATTTTGCGAATAATGTATTTAAATTAAAAACTTAAGCTTGTAGAGGCGGAGCGCGACAACCGTGTGCCGTGTATTCAAGGGATTTAGGGGTAACAGCAGATAAAGCACTTAGCGCGTAGCTAAGAGCAAGGAGATTACAAAAAGTAGAATTGAGATTGAATAAACGCCAGAATTGCTCGATCACCAATGGATTTAATATCAACAGGCCCAGTAAGCTAGCGCCCATAACTTCAGCTAATAAAGTGTCAACAACGGCAATAAACTCACTAATATCGACGACATGTCCCATCGACATCGATAATGAATCGGCTACAGGTTGCAGCAACAGTAACCCGAAACACAACGTTAAATGTGCTTTACTCAATTTGGAAAGCCTTGCGATGCTATTAAGCGGCTTAGCAAGGTATTGGCAAAGAGTGAATTTCAAGAAACGATTCCAAACGAGCTCAAAGGAGTGGGTAGTTGAATCAACAGATCCAGCTGGCAATTTTCATTGGCAGGAGAATAACAATAAGGGGCTGGTCATTGGAAGTGAATCACGGTA
>NZ_PJAP01000781.1:0-1761 GCF_002836795.1 Shewanella sp. 11B5
AAATTAAAAATATAAATTTAAAAAAACAAAAAACCCCTGAAATTCCTTCCAGGGGTTTATGTGAATAAGTGTTCACCACCAGAAGGATAACGTCCTTCGGCAGTTAGCATCCGAAGGCTACCGCATATGGTGATGATGGTGGATTGTAGTCACTTGGATGTTCATTTCAATACTCTTTATTTGATATTAACTTGATATTAGTTAATCAGTTTAAATGAGGTTTTATGCACTCATTGAAGTCGTATTTATCGACTTGCTGTTAACTTAACCTCATTTATGCTTGTTTGCAAGAGTGAACAAAGCATTAATGTTATTTAATTACCATATTTTTTGCATAAGATATGCTTTCTTGTCGATTGGTGATCATTAGAGCCGGTTAAGCAAATCGTTAAAAGCACAATGGCTTAATATGTTAGCTATCAATGTCCCTGGGGATTAACCTCTGTTTGTTGTTTGTCGATAAATGACTTTGAGAACTCAATAAATACAAAGGGTAGACCGTTAGCGTAATGACGCCACCCATTTGGCACTCTACATCACTTAGGTTAATGATACCGTTTGATGGCTTGACTCTTATGCAACAAGAGCCGTGTGCTAGTCGATTATTCAAGGGATAAACGATGTTTTAGTGTGATGAAACTTGTTCCTTCAGTCTTTATGAATCGCAATGTTTAAATCATATCGTTATAAGCCATTGAGTTTATTGGACGCTACTTATAAGCTGGCGTGTATTACTCTTTATTAATTTAGCTAACGCCTCGAGGTATGCACTGTATGAAGACCATTGATTTAGTGGCGCTTAGAGATGTTATGGATTTGATGCTAGATGCTGTTTGCGTGGTTGATAAAGCGGGAACTTTTGTTTTTGTTAGTGCTGCATTTGAAGATATTTTTGGATATTCGCCAGACGAAGTGATAGGCAAACCCATGATTGACCATGTTTATCCAGAAGATGGCATAAAAACACTTAAAGTTGTTGAATCATTGATGGAGGGTAAAAAACAACCTCGTTTTGAGAATCGTTGGGTCCGTAAAGATGGCAAAATTATCGACATTCTTTGGTCGGCACGATGGTCTGAAGATCACCAATTTAGAATTGCGATCGCTCACGATATTACTGAACGAAAATTAATGGAGCAGCAACTGCATTACATTGCAGGACATGATCCATTAACTGAATTACCTAATAGAGCATTGTTGTTTGGGCGCTTACAAACGTCACTTGGATTAGCACGTCGTGAAGGAAGCCATCTTTCGTTGTTATTTATTGATATTGATGGGTTTAAACATGTTAATGACAGTTATGGTCATCTTGTAGGTGATAAGCTACTTAAGAATATAGCTCAACGTTTACGTGATTGTGTCCGTAAGTCCGATACGGTTGGACGTTTTGGCGGCGATGAGTTTGTGGTGGTGTTAAATGGCATAGATTCATTTGATAATGTGCTGGTTATTACTGAAAACATTCGTGCTCAGCTCGAAAAAACTTATCAATTTGATGATCTTAATTTGCAACTTTCACCGAGTATCGGTGTTGCTCGCTACCCAGATAATGGTGATGATGAGCAGCAATTACTTCAGTATGCAGATCAAGCAATGTATAGAGCAAAAAATGCCGGCGGTAACCGAGTTGATGTTGGTGTAGACAATGCTACCTAGTGTTATTGCCTAACCTTATTTTGTTCGGGCTTTAAACTTGAACAAGACGTTTTTGAAAGTTGCTGGTCTTCATAAATTACAATCAGAGCGATGGTTTTCGAT
>NZ_PJAP01000782.1:0-1759 GCF_002836795.1 Shewanella sp. 11B5
CTGGCGATTATTATGCGTGGTTTACCTGGCAGTGGTAAATCTTATTGGGTTGAACAATTTATTACTTCTCAAGGCATTGAGCAGGCGATTCATATCCGTCAGCATGGCCTATTCTCTACAGACCGCTATTTTTATCAACAAGGGCAGTACCGCTTTAATCCGCAAAAAATCGGCCAATATCATCAGGCTAATTTAACGGCTTTTATTCAGGCGTTGGCGCGTAATGAACCGATAGTTATTTGTGATAATACTAATATCGCGAAATGGGAATTTATGGCTTATGAAGCCGCTGCAAAAGCATTAGGCTATCAAGTTAAAGTGGTATTGGTTGGGCAGCCAGATAACGACCAACATCAACAGCTTTGCGCGCAACGAAATCAACATCAAGTTTCATTAGCGCATATTCAAAAAATGGCGCAGTTGTTTGAAGAGTAATAACGTGGGAAGTGATTTGTTAAATGATAGTTACAGTATTTAAGTTGTGTGGCCATATTTCAGGACTGAGTAATAAAAATAAAAAAGGCGCATAAAGCGCCTTTTTGCATTTAGTCCGCGAGTAATTACTTCGCAGCTACAGGTGTAGTTAGGTCGATGCTATAAATCGCAAAGCCAGCTACAACATCAGCTGTTTTAGGTAACTTTACCATTTTACGTTGTTGATTATCAGCAACAAACTTGTCAGCAACATCGCTGTCTTGGGTTTCAAAACGAATGTCTAATGCAACAGTCGCATTATCAATAGTTTTAAAATCCCAGTTGTAATCAGCTGATGGATCAACCATAGCATCATATCCACCAGTCGCATTTGGTTGTGATTGCTCAGTAATATAAGCTGATAATGCATCACGGTTGGTATCTGGCAGTTCTAGCACTACGTGGTCTGAACCGGTACCCGCAAATGAACCACCAAAAGCACGGTAGTTATTTGAAGCCACAACAAACGACATCGCTGCTAATTCATCACCCGTAATAACCGTTCCGTCAGGTGCTGTGTATGCTAAGTCAACAATACGATTTGCATCAGCGTTAACGACAGCACAGCTTCGGTCAAACTTAGTTGGTTGAGTTACATCAATTTTGTAAGTTAAGCCATCAATAACGTCGAAGTTATAGGTTGGGTGGCCTGCGCGATTAATCAAATTTTGTGGAGCACTGACGCTTGGGTCAATTTGATTAAACTGGTTGGCAGAACATTCTAACCAATCTTTTAGTTCCGCACCGGTAGCTTTAACTGCAACCATAGTATTTGGGTATAGGTATAAGTCAGCAGCGTTCTTATACGAAAGGTCGCCAGCATCAACTTGTACATATTGGCTTGCATCTCCTTCAGCATAACGTCCACCGGCTTTAAATGGTGCCGATGCTGACAAGATTGGCAAATCTTTTAGATCATCAGTAATTAATGTTTTAACACGTGCTATTTGAGCATTAGATACAATCTGAACCGTTGGGTCATCTTGAACTAACGTTAAGAAGCTGTACATGTTAGCGGCAGCAACCCCAATAGGTTGGCTAACATATTCGATAGTACCATTGTGTTCAATTTCTATTGCATCACGTAAGCTAGCTTCACCTTCAACCAATTCTACTTTATTAGCATTGTCGTAAATTGGGCGTGCTTTAGCAGTTGATTCTTCATGAATTACGGTCCATTTTCCTTCTACTTGGCGTACAACTAAGTCTACCACACCTAAGTTATCACCCCAGCGGCCAGGCATTACGGCAGGAACGCCATTCAATAAACCTTTGTCTACGTCAG
>NZ_PJAP01000783.1:0-1757 GCF_002836795.1 Shewanella sp. 11B5
AAAAACACGCATGGGTAGACGAAACCGTTTATGCGGGTAATCAAGACGGTAAAGACATTAACTTTACCCCTGGTACGCTCGAGTACTGCAATCAACATAATATACAAATTCAGGCGTGGGGCAGCTTATGCCAAGGGATTTACAGTGGCATCGCAACAACGGAACAGTCTACAGCCGTGCAGCAAACCAGCCAGCTTGTTGCTACGTTAGCCGCTGAATATCACACTAGCCCAGAAGCCGTGTTATTAAGTTGGTTAATGCAGCATCCTAGCCAAATTCAACCTGTTATTGGCACCACCAACCTAGAGCGTATTAAGGCTTGTGCAAAAGCCACTAACGTCTCGTTAAGCCGTGAGCACTGGTATGCATTGTATGTCAGCGCTAAAGGACATGAGTTACCTTAAACACTACGACAACATGTTTGATCAATACCCGAGCATTTATCGATGCCATTCAATTAAAGGATTCTAAGACAATATGAACAAGACAACATGGGCACTATTGAGTGCAGCATTGGTGTTAAGTGGATGTCAGCAGGCAGAAACAGAAGTGGTAGCGTCGGCCGTTCAGCCTTTGCCACAACCAAGCGTACAAGCTGATATATACCAAGATTACTTACATCGTGATGTTCGGGACGATATTTTCTATTTTGTATTGCCAGACCGTTTTTATAACGGCGATAGCAGTAATGACAACGGCTCAACCTCTAAACCAATTTCAGCGGGTGGCTTTGATACTAGCAGTAGTCGCGGTTTTCATGGCGGTGATATTTTAGGCATTGAACAAAAGTTAGATTATCTACAAAACCTTGGTATTACTGCGATTTGGATGACGCCATTATTGCGAAATAAAGCCATTCAATCAGATGGCATTGCGCATCATGGTTATTGGATTGTCGACTTTACCGAAATAGACCCGCATTTTGGCTCTAACGCAGACTTAAAGCAGCTTATAGACTCTGCACATCAACGCGGTATAAAAGTCTTTTTTGATATTATTACTAACCACACTGCCGATGTCATCAAGTATCAAGAGTGTCATCAAGCGTCGGGTGAGTTTATTGCGCCGCAAACCCATTGCGAATACAAGTCGTTAGCTCAAGTGGAAAAGGGCGACAGTTACACGCCGTTTGTGCCTCAAGATCAAGCGAGAGTAAAAGTGCCTAATTGGTTAAATGACCCACGTTTTTATCACAATCAAGGTGATAGCACATTTAAAGGTGAAAGCTCGTTAAATGGCGACTTTAGTGGCTTAGATGATCTTAATACCGCAGATCCTGAAGTGGTATCTGGCATGGTTGATATTTACCAAAATCTGATTAAAGAATTTAAGCCAGATGGATTTAGGATCGACACAGTTAAACATGTGGACTTGTCATTTTGGCAAACGTTTAGCCCTGAAATCGTTAACTTTGCCAAGGCGCAAGGCATTCCTCAGTTTCATGTGTTTGGTGAAGTGTACGATACCAACCCTAACAACCTCAGTGTTTTTACCACCCAAGGCAAGTTACCTTCGGTATTGGACTTTGCGTTTCAACAAACTGCGGCAGATATTTTTTATCGCGGCAAGAGTCCTGTATTAGCCCAGCAATTATTTGCCCAAGATTCGTTATATCAAGATGACGACAGCCAGGCTGATTTATTGATGACTTTTTTAGGTAATCATGACATGGGCCGCACTGGTTATTTTATCAATCAAGCCTATCCTGATGTGAGCTCAGCCGATAAATTGCAACGCAGTATTTTGTCTCATGCGTT
>NZ_PJAP01000784.1:0-1751 GCF_002836795.1 Shewanella sp. 11B5
ATGGCTTTATCTGCTTGCTCGCAAACATTGGTAAACTCATCTAATTCATCAAATAAACTGATCCCAATACTGAGGCCTACTTTAATGCTTTCACCCTCTAATTCGATAGGGTGTTGATAGTGCGACAGTAAGGTTTTAGCCAAGGTTGTTAGTCGTTCCAAATCATTACAATGGGCTAAAATGACAAACTCATCACCACCAAAACGTGCCACATGATGTAGTGGGGTTTGTGTTGTGTCTGGCGTACTAAAGAGTTGATCGCATATTTGAGCTATATCGTTGGCAATATGGATTAATAAACTATCGCCATATCGATGGCCTAAGTGGTCATTAATTATCTTAAAACCGTCCAAATCGATAAAGCACAGCGCGCCTTGATGTGTACTGTGAGTGCTTTTTCCTTGTTCAAAGGCAGCAATGAGTGCATTTCGATTGAGTAGATTAGTTAACGGATCACGATGAGCGAGTTTGGCTAAATCTTGTTCGTAGCGCTTTTCTTGAGTGACATCAATATGAGTGCCCATAATACGCAGCGGTTCACCGTTAATACCATACTCAATAATACGTCCACGGTCAGATACCCATGCAACAGTGCCATCTTTATGTACCATACGATGCACGGCTTGATAAATTTCTGCGTTACCGGCTACATGACTTTCAAAGGCTTGTATTACCCAGTCTTTGTCTTCCGGGTGTAGATTGTTTTTCCAGCTGCTGATATGAGCAGGTAACTCTTCACGAGTAAACCCGAGCAGATGGCCCCACTGCTGATTAAAAATAGTCAGGTTCCCGGTGGGAATATGTTGTTCCCATAGACATAAACCAGTGCCATCAAGCGTAGCGTTGAGTTGCTCGTTTACTCGTTTATTTAATAGAGTAAGTCGATTGTTCTCATTCTCTAGTTGCTTGATTGTCTGCTTATGCTGCTCTAGTTCAAGCTGTAATTGAGTAATGATGTCCTGCTGTGCCATGGATAGCTGATAATCCTTTGAGTCCAATTGACCCAGTTTAGCTGGTTATTAAACAAAAAAACACCAGCATTAGTTGCTGGTGTTTTGTTCGTCACAAAGTTGATTTATAAGGCTTTAAGGATTGCTTCTACACTGTCCTTCGCATCGCCAAACAACATTTGGGTATTGTCTTTAAAGAACAATGGATTTTGTACACCGGCATAACCGGTGTTCATTGAACGTTTAAAGCCAATCACGTTTTGCGCTTTCCAAACTTCTAATACTGGCATGCCAGCAATAGGGCTAGTTGGATCTTCCATCGCCGCCGGGTTAACCGTATCGTTAGCACCAATCACTAGCACTGTATCAGTACTGCTAAAGTCTTCGTTGATTTCGTCCATTTCTAACACGATATCATAAGGCACTTTAGCTTCGGCCAGTAGTACGTTCATGTGGCCTGGCAAACGTCCTGCAACAGGGTGAATACCAAAGCGAACTTTAATGCCCATATCACGTAGCTTTCTAGTAATTTCAGCCACCGGATATTGTGCTTGAGCCACCGCCATACCATAACCTGGAGTGATGATGACTGAATCAGACGCTTTTAGCATATCAGCGACATCTTCAGCGGTTGTTTCACGGTATTCACCGACGGTATCATCGCCTGATGCTGCAATGGCATCATTACCAAAACCACCGGCAATAACAGAAATGAACGAGCGGTTCATGGCTTTACACATAATGTAAGACAGAATCGCACCCGACGAGCCCACAAGCGCACCAACAACAATCAGTAAGTCA
>NZ_PJAP01000785.1:0-1750 GCF_002836795.1 Shewanella sp. 11B5
CTACCGAGAAAAATGTCGTAGACGGGGATCAGCCTAGCGATACCATAAACAAAGTGAACCGAGCAATCGAAATTGATACAACAATTGCAGTAACACCTGTCGATGACAAAAAGGCTAGAATTGCTGCCGCTGTTGCTAAAGCGAAAGCCAAGAAAGCGGCATTAGCTAGTGATTCTAGCGCGACAAATGACGTAGACGGCGTTCAGACTCGCGATACGGTAAACGAAGTGAACCCAGCAATCGAAATTGATACAACAATTGCAGCAATCCCAGTTGATGACAAAAAGGCTAGAATTGCTGCCGCGGTTGCTAAAGCGAAAGCCAAGAAACTCGCTAACAGTGCTAAGCAAGAGGAACTATAACTATGGCATTTAAAATTGCCTCATCTCCACATGTCAGCACAACGTTACACACCAATACGGTAATGAAGCGTGTGGCGCTATGCCTTATTCCAGGTATTGCAGTACAAAGCTATTATTTTGGTTATGGCACGTTAGTTCAATTATTACTCGCAATTACGGTGGCTTATTTAGCGGAAGCGGCGGTAATGAAACTACGCAATAGAAATATTACCGCCACCTTAACGGATAACAGCGCATTGGTTACCGCAAGCTTACTTGCGGTTGCAATCCCGCCATTAGCGCCTTGGTGGTTAATTGTCATAGGAACATTATTTGCTATCGTTATTGTTAAACAACTTTACGGGGTTGGGTAATAATGTCTTTAATCCGGCTATGGCCGCTTACGTCCTGTTACTGATTTCATTTCCGGTACAAATGACCTCTTGGGTTGCCCCTCAAACCTTAACGGTCAATTACGCTGATATGTTGCATACCTTCAACAGTATTTTTCAATTAAATGCAGGTTATGCAGCAGATTTTTTCCATTTGGCGATTGATGGCACTACCATGGCAACGCCGCTAGACACATTAAAAACAGACCTTTCTATGGGGCTTACCACAACAGAAAGTATGACTAAAACCATCTTCTCTGGTAGTGTTGGCGAAGGTTGGTTTTGGGTCAATATGGCCTATCTTATGGGTGGCCTGGTGATGCTAAAGCTTAAGGTGATACGCTGGCACATTAGCGGCGCAATTGTGCTGACATTATTTGTCTGTGCCAGTATTGGTTTTTTGATCAGCCCAGACACCTTCGTTAGTCCGTTAATGCATTTATTTTCGGGAGGAACCATGCTGGCGGCATTTTTCATAGCCACAGATCCCGTTACCGCTGCAACAAGCCCTAGAGGTCGACTTATTTTTGGTGCCATGATCGGCTTACTCATATACTTAATACGAACATTTGGTGGCTATCCTGATGCTGTCGCATTCGCGGTGTTATTAGCCAATATGTGCGCACCATTTATTGATTATTATGTGCGCCCACGCAGTTATGGTCATCGAGTAGGAAATTAATAATGTCTATTTTAACAACTAACCCGATGATTAAAAATGGTCTGTTACTGGGCCTGTTTGCCTTATGTTGCACAGGCCTAGTTGCATTAGTCAATGCGCTAACCAGTGACACCATATTATTGCAACAGCAAAAACAATTAACCTTAACGCTGAACCAAATTATTCCAACTGAATTACACGACAATGTACTCAGTGAGCAATGCATTTTGGTTAACTCTCCGGAGCTTTTAGGCACTAAAGCAGACTTACCGGCATATCTTGCCTATAAAAATGAACTGCCCGTAGCCATCGCGATAGAAGCTATTGCACCAGATGGTTATAACGGTGAAATCAAA
>NZ_PJAP01000786.1:0-1748 GCF_002836795.1 Shewanella sp. 11B5
GGAGGTCGGTAAATAATACTTCGTAATTGATAAAGTAAGGTAAAAGTTTAATCGATTCTTTTGATCTTGGGTGGCTCTCTCGGCCAGTAAAACCTATGTCGACGTCTCCTCGAATGATCGCCTCAATTGAGTCATAGTCCCAGTTGTGAACTTTGACTTTAGCGTCTGGATACTGCTGAAATATTTGCTGTGTAAGTTGATTAAACATCGTCAGCAGCAATGGCGATTCCATGGCAAGATTAAAGCGCACACCGTTAGGGATCTCATCGCCGCGTTTGGCGAGTATTTGACTGCTGACTTGTAACCAGTCAGCCAGTTCTTGTTCCATACTGATGGCGAGCGACGTTGGACTAAATCCATGAGGTGTTTTTATAAACAAAGGATCGTCAAACCATTCTCGTAACTTGCTTAGAGATTTGCTCACCGTTGACGGTGTCACGTTCAGTTTTTTTGCTGTTTTGGTGACGCTGAGCTCCTGTAGTAACAGTTGCAGAGTGATCAGCAAGTTTAGATCAAGGCGTGCTAATGATTTCTTCATTGGAAATACTCGGCAGTGGTGGGGGAATGAATAATATTAAAACAGCGCTGATAACACCACCCATTAGCAAGATTAATATCAGCATATTCAATGCACTTATACCAAGCAAGCCTAATAGCCAAATATACAAAGCTGAACTGCAAATTTGAGCCACTCCGAGCATAGAACTGGCGACACCCGCTCGATAACGATAGGGGCTAAGCGCTTGACTCATTACCACACCAAACCCAATTGAAAATCCTGCACAGATAAGACTAAAACCAAATAGGCTAATAATTTGGCTGTCGCCACTTAACTGGGTTAACCCGAGGATGGCTGCGGCAGCGACAAACAGTATTTGCGATACCAGCATTAAAGTACCTTGTTTGATATATGACAACGCCAGTGGCATAGCAAATGAGGTAAGCATACTAACAAGTGCCGTTAGTGCCATCGCAATTGAATACTCGCCGCGACTAAAGCCCATGGTATTCATGATCAGCATTGGCGATACATTTACAAACGTAAGAATTGCTGTGACTGCAATGGAACTGATGAGTAATCTACTTAAAAAGAATCGTTGGTAAAATGATTCTGCCGCTATTGTGGATTGGGTTATGGGATGGGTTGTCGATTGAGAGCTTGAATCGACGTTTAGCGCTAAATTATCCATTGAAGATTGGCGTGTAGTATTGGTTTCTTTTAAAACAAATACTGATATTAAACACACCATTCCGCCCATAGCCGCCATGGTGATGAACAGACTTGGCCATGGAAAGCTAAGCATGATCAAATGGCCAATCACCGGGGCGATAACGGGCATTATGCAGGTTATCCCATTGACCATAGATAATACTTTTGCTCTGCGTTTATCGTCCAACTTGTCACGCAAAATAGCAAAGGCGACCACGTAGCAACTGCCTGCGCCAATACCTTGTATAAAGCGGACGATTAAAAAAGATTGGCTGTTTTCTACTGTGCTGCCCATGAACGAAGCTAATGTAAAAATAATAGCGCCAGTAATTGCTATGGGTCGTCTGCCGATAACGTCCGATAATTTACCGGCAAATACCATCGTTGTGGCCATACCCGCTAAATACACAGAAAAAGCGATATGGAGTTGTGACTCACTTGCACCTAAGTCTTTGGCTATTTGTGGTAAACCAACCAAGTAAAGATCAATTGCAGTGGGATAAAGCAGAACCAGCGCGAAGCTACACAGTATAAATCT
>NZ_PJAP01000787.1:0-1746 GCF_002836795.1 Shewanella sp. 11B5
TGCCAAAATGCGCGAATTGCTGCCGCAGCAATATGATAAGTCTGTAGCCATCGATTTTGGTCGTTATTTAAGTGCATTTGTTCACGCGAGTTATCAGCAAGACGCTGCTTTGGCAATTGAAATGCTGAAAGATGTTTTGGCCGAACCTTATCGTGCATCCGCAATACCTGGTTATACCGAAGCACGAGCGGCATTAGCTGAATTAGGCATGCTGACTAGCGGTATTTCTGGCAGCGGCCCCACATTGTTTAGTGTAACCGACGATTTAGCCTCCGCAGAAAAAGCCAAACAATGGTTGATGCAACATTATATTTCGGAGCAAGGTGGTTTTGCTCACGTTTGTAAATTAGATAAACTTGGCACGCGCTGCGTGTAACGCTCTCTTTCACATTATTGATATTGAAATTTAAAAGGCAGTCGCAATGGAATTATATAACTTAAAACACCCATCGCAGGTAGTTAACTTCAGTCAAGCGGTTCAACTGGGTTTAGGTAAAGATAGAGGATTGTTTTTCCCAAAGTCCATTCCTGTACTATCCAATATTGATGCATTACTGGCACTACCCTTTGCTGAGCGAAGCAAAAAAGTCTTGGGTGCTTGGTTAGCAGATGAACTCGGGCAGGAGAATGTTGATAAGCTTGTAGATAAAGCATTTACCTTCGATGTACCACTCGTTAAGGTTGATGATAAACGTGCTTGTTTAGAACTTTTTCATGGTCCGACATTAGCGTTTAAAGATTTTGGCGCACGGTTTATGGCTCAATGCGTTGATTTACTTGCCGGCAATAAAAAACTGACTATTTTAACCGCAACATCGGGTGATACTGGCGCTGCAGTAGCGGATGCATTTTACGGCCTAGATAACGTCAATGTAATGGTGTTATACCCCAAAGGTAAAATTAGTGAACTGCAAGAAAAGATGTTTACTACCTTAGGTAAAAATATTCATACCGTGGCAGTAACATCTGACTTTGATGCTTGTCAGCATCTGGTTAAACAAGCTTTTGATGACAGTGATGTTCGTGACGGCTTAGCGTTAAATTCTGCTAATTCGATTAATATTAGTCGTTTATTAGCTCAGATATGCTATTACTTTGAAGCGGTAGCGCAAGCAAAACAAGCTGGACATCATGAGCTTGTGATGTCTGTACCCAGTGGTAATTTTGGTAACTTAACCGCTGGGTTATTTGCTAAAGCCATGGGGTTACCAATTAAGCGTTTTATTGCTGCAACCAATAGTAATGACACGGTACCGCGTTATCTCACTGGTGGTGAATGGCAACCACATAAAACCGTGGCGACCATGTCTAATGCTATGGATGTGTCAGAGCCAAGCAATTGGCCTCGTGTAGAAGCGATTTGTGAGCAAATGGGCTGGCCGTTATCATTGGTAACTGGCGTGGCTCTTTCTGAAGATGCCACCGCTGGCGCCTTAGCAGAACTTTATCAGTTGGGTTATCAATCAGAGCCCCATGCGGCGATTGCAGCTCATGCATTAACGCTTGGGTTAACTAGTAAAGAAACTGGGGTGTTTCTTGGTACAGCGCATCCTGCTAAGTTTAAAGATGTGGTTGACCGTGAGTTGAACATTAATTTACCGTTACCTCCTGAATTAGCTGCAGTGGCACAAAAAACGATTTTATCTGCAGAATTAGATGCTGACTTTGACCAGCTTAAAGCGCATATGTATGCTGTGCTAAAGTAACCCCTTAGTTTCAGGTATCTAACACCTAATATCAATTGGA
>NZ_PJAP01000788.1:0-1745 GCF_002836795.1 Shewanella sp. 11B5
TCGTTGCAATACTCACTTGATGTTCTGCAGCAATTTGTCTCTGGCTCAACTCCCCTGCTAATAACGTTTGAAACACCTGTAAACGTCCAGAAACCGCACTACGTTCTTCTTCAGTTAATAACAAATGAAACAACACCGACAAATCATCTTCATTTGCATGGGTTAATATTTTTTCTACTACTAAATTCCAATTGGCACGCATTGTTTTTCTCTTTTTAGTAATGCCCAGACATTACAAGTGTACCAAGGAACGACGCCGATTAGCAAAATTGCTAGCGATAAACTTGTAATGAAAAATGAAAAATAACTGCGGTATGCTATTGATGAAAGATATCGCAAAGTGCTTATAAAATTGTGTAGAATGATGTGTAATACCCTCATAACTAAGCGCTAAAAACTCGACTAATTATTAGGCTGAACATTTAATGGTTAGCACTTTAATTAAAATTTAGCTTAATTATGTGGATATCTGTGCTTATGGAACCAGTACCACCCACAAAAAAGTGAAGGATGACGATGAAAAAAATATTACTAACGGTTGCGGCAACCGCAATGATAATCCCTGCTGTGTTTGCGAATAATTTTGAAGAACCTGCAGATGCCATTGAATACCGCCAAGCTGCTTTCGGCTTAATTGCTTATAACTTTGGTGATATGGGCGCGATGCTAAAAGGTAAAAAACCTTTTGATGCAGCAGTATTTAGTACTCGTGCAGACAATGTTGCAGCGCTATCAAAGATACCACATGAAGGTTTTATTGCCGGTTCAGATAAAGGCGATACCGAAGCACTAGCAAAAATTTGGCAGGATAAAGCCGATTTTGATAGCAAAATGACTGCATTTCAAGATAATGCTGCGGCTTTAGCTGTTGCAGCTAAATCAAGCGATCAAAATAACATTAAACAAGCTTTTGCTAACACAGGTAAAAGCTGTAAAGGTTGCCACGACGTTTACAAAAAAGACTAATCTATTTTGCTACTGAGTGAATCAGTCTCTAATTTGATTGGTTAGCCATGGCAAGTAAAAGTAGCTCTGCTCAGTAGAAAAATGAAAAAAGCCCATCTTTATGGGCTTTTTTATTGGCTTTAGTTTGCCTGAAATTATAAAAAACTGACCACAGGCTCGAGAAGTAACCACCAAATAGCCGCAAATATGGCTAGCACGATAACTAACGCCATCCAAGGCGAACGCAATGTAGGTGAAGCGACCTGTTCGGTAACTTGTTTATAACCACTGAACATGGCTTTAAGTATATTGTCGCCCTTAAACACATGCACTAATACGGCAATGATATGCACCGCAGCCAAAGCCAGAATAAGATTGAAATTGGTTTTATGCAACCAGGTTAGCCACCCAGCTGTATCTGACGAAACTAGATATATCAGCGGGCCTTCAGTAAAAATATCATCAGTTGCAAATAAACCCGTGGTTAACTGCAACACAAGTGTTCCCAGCAACACAATCACCATATAACCACCTAATGGGTTATGCCCAAGTGATACAGGTTTAGGTTGGGCTTTCGCGTAAGCGATAACTTTATTAGGTGCAACAAAAAAATGTGTAAACTTAGCGGTGTCACTTCCTATAAAGCCCCAAATTAATCTAAATGTAATCAGTGTCATCAATAGGTACGCCAATATTTGATGCCACTGCATTTCACCTATTTCAGCTGTCCACCACAATCCGCCAACTAAACACACCATAGCCCAATGAAAAAAACGTGTTGGAAAATCCCATACCTTTAT
>NZ_PJAP01000789.1:0-1744 GCF_002836795.1 Shewanella sp. 11B5
TGTAGTGCGTAGTCGCTACCATCTTTAGCCGTAAACACTTTACAGTTGCCTTCAGTTGGCTGACAACCTGTATGGATTAAGCTAATCCACTGCTTGTATGGCGTCGGCAAATTCTTGATTGGAATCGCAACCTGAATGTCTTCAATATTAGCCTGGTCTGTGGTGCCCATTTGTCCTTGGCGGTCGAAACAAATCTCAACATGGGTATCATTATTCTTTAGTACAACAGACGTTGGTTCACTTTTGTGACCAGTCAGTGCCACAAATTGACATGGATTTTGTAAACCACACTGAGAGCCGTCTTTTAAAAATGCCAATAAGTGCGTGTAGTAAACTACATAGCTGCTGACATCTTGGTGTGAGCCTTCAGTTAATGGAAATTGTGCATCCAAAAAGTCTTTGGCGTTTGTGGTGCGATCCTGTTGATTCGTCGTTGCCACAAATTGCTCACCAATGAAGCGGTTAAGGTTTTGGGTGGCTGTTGCGCTTGCTTGAGTAGACATATTCATCGCCTTATTCCTCTTCGTATTGTTGTAGGTCACAAAACCTTTTTCAGTATTGTTTATCATTAAGCCTTGTTCGCAGCTTGATTTTTAGTCTATGCTATTTTTACAAACAATTTCACAATAAAAATTTTACAGTGTGAATTATACAAAATGAGAAATGAAAAAAGCTTAATGAGAAAGACCCATTTTTTGGGCACAAAGATAAGAAACTTGCGTAAACGCAATAACTTAACCATGGAAGACTTGTCTGCTCGTTGTGTGCGTGTTGACTCAGGTAACTCGCCGTCAGTGTCATACTTGTCAATGATCGAGCGCGGAAAACGTGTTCCAAGCGCTGATATGTTGGCGGTAATTGCGGTCGTTTTTCAAAAAGAAGTGGAATGGTTTCTTGATGATGTGCCAGAAGATGAAGCGATTACGCCTGAAAAAGGCAATAAAGGCGGCATTAGTGGTATGCCGCTAGAGCCGAGTTTTTTGTTCTCCAATGACATTTTGCAAATTGCCATCCCTGAAATGTTGTCGCAAACCGGCACCAGTGGCCGCCAATTTGCTCATTTACTGATCCGCGCCCACCAAGAACATCATCAAAACCATTTTCCTGATTTAGAGCGTGCGGCCGAAGAAGTTGGCTTAAAACGTATGCCGCTTGCCACCGAAGATATCATCGATATTGCCAAAGGCATGGGTTTAAAAATTAAATGGATCGACCGTGCGCCTAAAGAAGTTATCAACGAAATGGGCTTGAGTTCTAAGCAGTTGGTTACTTCATTTTTTGAGCCACCGGGAACCATTTATATCAGTAATATTCTGAAAAATAGACCCAGCAGGTTGAGATACGATTTGGCCGTGCACATAGGTCATTGCGTGTTGCACAATAAAGACGGCTTAAAAAGTGTGATGATGTCTGGTCGCCGTGATGACTTTGATGATGCGCTGGTTCCTCAGTCAAACACCTTGAATGCACAAGATATTTTGCATGCATGGCGTGACTTTGAATCAAGCTTTTTTGCGGGTGCGTTGTTGTGTCCTAAAGTGCCGTATCGACAGTTACTTGACCGACATGGCTATGAGATTAGTGTGCATAAACAACTGCAAGTATCAGCGTCTGTTGCTATGCGCCGCATGACGGTAGTGTCGCCTTATCCGCACTGGCATTACTTTGATGCCTACGCACCGGGTAAGCTAAAAGCGGTTTATCGTGGTAATGGTATTCCTTTGCCTTGGGGTAACATGCGCCT
>NZ_PJAP01000360.1:0-8328 GCF_002836795.1 Shewanella sp. 11B5
CAAGCAATGTTTTTTTACCTTGATTTAAACGTAATTTTGGCTGGATAAATGAACGCCAGAACTTTTTATAAATCACCAGTCCAGAAACCAATGCACCCAACATCACAATTGCCATAAAACAGACAATGTAATAGCCGACACTGTAATTAACATGCCATGGAAACAGTAACCAACCGTGTAATGAGCGCATAAAATTAGTGAAGGTCATGCCAAGATTAATTGCTTGTATTTGGCCGGTGTATTGATTGACATAAGCAATGGCAAAAGGCGCATCGCTATCGTTAAAAATAACCGCATTTACCAGATAAGACTCAAAGCTCATCACTGTGGTGATGTTTGCTGTGGGGTGCGCTTGTTGCACAATTTCAACGAGTTCTGACATCGGTTTTTCTGCCAGATTTTGCGGGTTACTTGCCCTCGAGTCAGGATTTGTAAGCCAGGTTAATTCATGACTTATCACTGAAATTGTTCCTGTGAGGCACACGAAACAAAAAATTATCCATACGGGCAATGAAAACCAGCCATGAAGCTTAAACCAAAATTTATTACTAAGTTTTGCCATCTGTTTTCCAAATTTGTCCGTTGTCTTTATAGAGATGAATATCCCGCATATGCTAATACGATTGATAACGAATCTCAATAACTATTGAGTGATAATTATTATCAATTGTAAATTTTGTGCTAATCGTCCCATTTCTATTAATGTAACCGCCACCAACGGTTGCTAATGATAATCATTAGCAATAAAATTAGTACCTGATAGTTATTATGTACCCTCATTAACATTATTTAGCGCTAAAAAAGATAAGGCAAAACATGAAACCTCAACACATCTTTGCACTTTCATCATTAGTTTTGGCTATGGGCTTTCTAGTACAGCCCTTCGCCCTTGCAGCCGAACAACAAAATGCTGACAACAATGATCAAAATATCGAAAAAATCCAAATCTTGGGTGTTCGTTATAAACGCGTTAGCCAAGGCGCGACCGGGTTAACCATGGAGATTGATGAAACTCCTCAGTCAATCAGTGTGGTGACCAACGAACAGATAACTAATTTTGGGGCCAATAACCTTAATGACGTACTTCGCCTTGCGACGGGTATTAATGTTGAAGAATGGGAAACTAACCGCACACAATATACTTCTCGCGGTTTTGAAATTAAAAGTACCCAAATTGATGGCGTCGGTTTACCTAATGACTGGGGTATCGTCACTGGTGCAATGGAAGCTTATGGTTATGAAAAAATTGAAGTTATTCGTGGTGCTAACGGGCTACTTACCGGAATAGGTAATTCTGCTGGTACCATTAATTATGTCCGTAAACGCCCAACGAATGAAAATGAAGGCGAAGTAGGCGTTTCCTACGGTTCGGATGACTTTAAGCGCGTACAAGCTGACTACTCTGCCCTGTTAACAGAAAGCGGTAGTTGGGCTGGTAGAGTTGTTGCGGTGGTAGAAGACAAAGGGTCATACCTAGATGGCCTAGAAAACGATCGTGGCTATATTTACGCTGTTGTTGATGGCCAATTAACAGACAATTCAACGTTAACGTTAGGGTTTTCATACCAAGATGCCAACACAGACGGCAATACCTGGGGGGGATTAGTATTTAACTATACTGACGGCACCCAAGCTGAGTGGGATACCAGTGCGACCACAACACAAGAGTGGACCATGTGGGACACTAGCAACACAACCGCATTTGTTGAGTATACTTACATTCTGCCTAACGATTGGGATCTTAAGGTTGCCTATAACCATCAAGGTTTAGAAGATGAAAGTAAGTTATTTTATGCTTCTGGAACCATTGATAAGGACACAGGCTTAGGATTAAATGGTTGGCCTGGTCGCTACGACACTGAATTTTCAGCCGATATTGTAGACATCACCACAATTGGTCATTACAGCTTATTTGGTCAAGATCATGAGCTCACCTTGGGATTAAGCGGTTCTCAAAGTAAAAAATACATGTACCAACACCCATTTGATTTTGCAGCGACTCCTGCATATGGCCCAACCCCAGCCTTCCCTTACGATCTCAATGCGATCCCTGAACCGGAATGGGGCGATAAAGTAGAGTACTCTGATATAGATGTAAGCTTACTTCGCGCTTATGGTTCAACTAAGTTCAATATCAATGACAGCCTATTCGTGGTTGCTGGTTTTAATGCGATTAAATATACCCGCGAAGGTATTAATAGCGGCGTTGATATAGACAATGACGAGAGTGAGTTTAGCCCTTATGCAGGTGTGGTTTATAGCATCACAGAGGATATAAACACCTATTTCAGTTATTCAGATATTTACCAACCGCAAGAGCAGTATGATTACGATGGGTATTTTTTAGACCCAACTAAAGGCGTAAATTACGAGCTTGGGCTTAAAACCCTATGGCTTGATAATGATTTAATGGCTACCTTTGCACTATTTAGCGCTGAGCAAAATAACCTCGCTAGCTACGCCGGCCTTAATGCCAACGGAAATTATTATTATAAAGGTGCCAATGTCGAATCGAAAGGGTTTGAAGTTGAAGTCACTGGATATATAACAGACAACCTCAATGCAGTATTAGCTTATACGCTGCTTGATGTAGAAGATGACAACGGCGCTGAAGCAAATGAGTGGGCAGCCCGCAACGTTGTTAACTTTTCAATGGATTATACCATTCCACAATTGCCAGAAGTAAGCATTGGATTCGGCGGCAGATGGCAATCAGAAACCAAAAACGTTGATTCTAATGTAGAGCAAGATGCTTATTTAGTGGTTAACGCTTTTGCCAGTTGGGATGTGTCTGAGGACCTCAATTTAAGAGCTAACATTAATAACCTCACCGATGAAAAATACATTAATAGCTTGGCGACCATAGGTTATTACGGCGCGCCTGTGAATGGTTCGGTGAACTTAACTTATCGCTTCTAGGTGGCATGAAAATGCTAAAGCCAATGACTGAAATTTATGCCATTAGCTTAAGTATTCTTCTGTAATGCGTTTATTACCACACCGATATAATCAATGTGGTTGATCACGACAGCAGACATGATATTGATTGATAAAAAACCTCTTTTTATGAAAATAAAAAGAGGTTTTCTTTTTCAACATAGACACAATATTATTTACCGGCCCTACACAAATGATGGCGTTGATCTTGTCGACAGCAAAACGATATCACCTTATTACTTACTCATCAGCCACACGTGTTGGCGCTTAAAAGACTATGACAACCGAAGCCTGTGAAGCCAAAACTGGCATAGCTAATAAACATAACTGGTTCGTGAGACAATGAAGATGTGACAGCTGATTATTATCTCCTTGTGGCTATTTAATCGACTTACCTTCTAAAATTGACCTAATTAGCTGAAATATTATTAACTCTTACTTGCACTGTATGGCTGTGGGTCTTTATCATAAGCATTACTTTTTTAGGGCTAATCTAATTCAAATCTAGCCCATTTTTTTGGTCTTTCAGGAGCAACCATGCCAAAGATTAATCTGCTGTTATTGTGCGGCGGTGGCGGTGCAGAGCACGATATTTCGTTAATGTCTGCACGTTTTTTTGAGTCATCACTGGCAAAGTCAGATAAATTTTCGGTACTTAAGTTAGTACTCGATAAACATGGTCATTACCACACTGAAGACGGTAAATTATGCGACCTGACTAATCGCCGTGAAATTCGTTTTGAAGATAACAGTACGCCAGCATGGTCAGTTGATTATGTGATCCCGTGTATTCATGGTTTCCCGGGTGAAACCGGCGATATTCAATCGTATTTTAACTTAATACAACTGCCCTACTTTGGTTGTGAATCTGAAGCCTCAAGTAATTGTTTTAACAAAATCACCGCTAAAATGTGGTTTTCAGCTTTAGGTGTTCCAAACACGCCTTACATCTTTTTACATCAACTAGATGATGATGCAATTAAGCAAACTGAAGCGGCATTTGATAATTGGGGATCTGTTTTCGTTAAAGCAGCATCACAAGGATCGTCTGTGGGATGCTATAAAGTCGATGTGAAAGCCAATATCGCTAACGTACTTAAGGATGCATTCAGTTATGCACCTTATGTTGTGGTTGAGCAAACCATCCATGCGCGTGAATTAGAGGTCGCCGTATATCAATACCAGGGTGAAGTGGTAGCTACCTTACCGGGTGAGATTATTTGCGACAGTAATACCTTTTATTCATTTGATGAAAAGTACGCTACAAATAGTAAGGCTCGCACCGACGTTGTTGCTGATAACCTCAGCCCAGAGATCAGTCAGCTGATCCGTGATTACGCGGTAAAAGCCTTTAAAGGGATGAAGTTACGTCATTTGTCGCGCATCGATTTCTTTTTAACTGCCGATAACCAAATTCTCTTGAATGAAATTAACACCTTCCCTGGGTTAACGCCTATTTCAATGTTCCCGAAAATGTTGCAAAACCATGGACATGATTTCACTGAATATTTAATTGATGTGATTGGACAACAGGTTGATTTAACGTAAACAATTTTAGTTCAAAATGCATAAAACAAAAGGCCAGCAAATTTGCTGGCCTTTTCTATACACTTACAATGTTAAACAGTTTAGAACCCTTCTACGCCCGCCATATCAGGTAATTGGTGTGCAATACCTTTATGACAATCGATACAGGTTTTTTCGCCGCTAGCCAGTGACGTTGAATGCATTTGTGATGCACGCTTAGACTGGCGAGTGAAATCCATATAGTCGAAGTTATGACAGTTACGGCACTCTAAAGAATCGTTAGCTTTGAGTCGGTTCCATTCGTTTTCAGCCAAATGGCGACGCTTTGCTTCAAACTTTTCACGAGTATTAATGGTGCCGAATATTTTGCCCCACACTTCTTTAGACGCTTGCATTTTACGGGCAATTTTGTCAGTCCAGTTGTGTGGCACATGGCAATCAGGACAGGTTGCACGCACACCACTTCGGTTAGTGAAGTGAATGGTGGTTTGCAGCTCCTGATAAACGTTGTTTTCCATTTCGTGACAACCAATACAGAATTGCTCACGGTTAGTCAGTTCCAGCGCGGTGTTGAATCCGCCCCAGAAAATAACCCCTGCGATGAATCCACCAATGGTTAAGAAGCCAAGGCTGTAATGGACACTCGGACGACACAGCACTTTCCACACTATTTTTAGTTGCTCAAACAATTTTGCAATCATAGTGACTCCTAGTGCTTAACTGGGGCTTTCGCCTTCATTAAGTGATCAATATCGACAAAGTCATTTTCAACTAATAACTTGGCATCTAACTGCGGTGCATGACACTGAGTACAGAAATAACGACGTGGTGATAAATCAGCCAAGAAATTATTATCACGGTCCATATAGTGAGTCACGCTCACCATTGGAGCCTGTGAATGACCAGTACTGGTACGGGCATGACACTGGATACACTTGTTCACTTTAAGATCGATTTGATAACCATCAATCTTGTGCGGGATCACCGGTGGCTGCATTGGGTAATTACGTACCTGCTTAACATCGGTATTGATCACCGCTTGCATTGCAGGCGGTGTCGGTTCTACGTTAATTGGCGCTAAACGTAATGTGTCGATTTTGTCTTCAGGTACACTGGTAGCCATTACACTTACAGAGAAACCTAATAACGCGATAATCGATAATAATTTACCTGTTTTCATGGTCTGTCTCCTTAAGCCTTAACAATCTTTACAGCACATTTTTTATAGTCAGTTTGTTTTGACAAAGGATCTGTCGCATCTAACGTCACTTTATTAATGAGCTGACTAGCATCAAACCAAGGCACAAACACTAAGCCAACAGGCGGCTTATTACGTCCACGCGTTTCAACTCGGGTTTTAATTTCACCACGACGAGAGACGATTCTAATTTCATCACCACGGCGTAAACCGCGCTTTTTAGCATCTTCTGGGTGCATAAAACACACTGCATCAGGGAAGGCTTTATAAAGCTCAGGTACACGCTGTGTCATAGAACCAGAGTGCCAATGTTCAAGCACACGACCTGTTGATAACCAAATATCAAACTCTTCATCTGGTGATTCAGCTGCTGGCTCGTAAGGCAATGCGAAGATAACCGCACGACCATCTGGCTTACCATAGAACTCAAAGTCTTTACCGGCTTTAACGTATGGATCTGACCCTTCACGGAAACGCCATTTGGTTTCTTTGCCATTAACAACAGGCCAACGTAAACCGTGTTCTTTGTGGTATACATCAAAGTCAGCTAAATCATGACCATGACCACGACCAAAAGTAGCGTACTCTTCGAATAAGCCTTTTTGAACGTAAAAACCAAAATGCTTAGCTTCGTCATTTAAGTACTTAGGATCGGCATCACTTAACGGGAACTTCTCAACGTTGCCATTTTGATAAAGCACTTCAAATAAGGTTTTACCTTTGAATGAAGGGTTGGCGGCTAATACATCGGCTGGCCAAACTTCGTCGGTAGTGAAACGCTTAGAGAATTCCATTAACTGCCATAAGTCTGAACGTGACTCGCCTGGCGCAGTAACCATTTGGTGCCAAAATTGAGTACGGCGCTCGGCATTACCATAAGCACCTTCTTTTTCTACCCACATGGCTGTTGGTAAAATCAAATCGGCAGCTTGAGTCGTCACGGTTGGGTAAGCGTCTGACACTACGATGAAGTTTTCTGGATTACGGTAACCCGGTAAACCTTCTTCGTTAATATTGGCGCCAGCTTGGATATTGTTGTTCACTTGAACCCAGTAGCAATTTAGGTCGCCATCTTTTAAGCGACGGTTTTGCTCTACCGCATGGTAGCCAGGTTTAGGAGGAATAATACCACTCGGAATACGCCAAATTTCTTCAGCATGTTTTCTGTGCTCAGGGTTAGTCACCACCATGTCAGCAGGTAAGCGATGTGAGAATGTACCCACTTCACGTGCTGTACCACAAGCAGAAGGTTGACCCGTTAATGAGAATGGGCTGTTACCTGGAGTAGAAATTTTACCGACTAACAAGTGAATGTTATAAATCAGGTTATTACACCACACACCACGAGTATGTTGGTTAAAGCCCATGGTCCAGAATGAAGTTACTTTACGATCTGGATCAGCATAAAGCTCTGCCAACTCGATAAGCTTATGTTCTGGTACACCAGACAACTTACTGACAGATTCAACATCATAATCAGCCACAAATTTAGCAAATTCGTCAAAATCAATCGGTGTAGAGTCACCTGCTGTCGCGACGTTTTTAGCTTTCATTTCTAATGGATGCGTTGGACGTAAACCATAGCCAATATCAGTGGTTCCCTTGCGGAAGTTAACATGCTTTTTGATGAAATCTTTATTCACTTTGCCATTTTGGATAATGTAATTGGCAATAAAGTTAAGCATCGCCAAATCAGTTTGTGGCGTGAATACAATCGGTAAATCAGCAAGGTCAAATGAACGATGTTCAAAGGTCGACAACACGGCAACTTTAACGTGTGGTGCGCTTAAACGGCGGTCGGTTACACGAGTCCACAAAATTGGGTGCATTTCTGCCATGTTTGAGCCCCAAAGCACAAACGCGTCAGCCGCTTCCATATCGTCATAACAACCCATTGGCTCATCAATGCCGAAGGTGCGCATAAAGCCACCTACCGCAGATGCCATACAATGACGTGCGTTTGGATCGATGTTGTTTGAACCAAAGCCAGCTTTCATTAACTTAACGGCTGCATAACCTTCCCATACGGTCCACTGACCAGAACCAAACATACCAACTGCAGTTGGGCCTTTGGCTTTTATGGTCGCTTTCCAGCGTTCGGCCATAGTGTCGAATGCTTTTTCCCATGTGATAGGAGTGAATTCGCCATGCTTGTCATATTTACCATCAGTCATACGCAACATTGGCGTTTGCAGACGATCACGACCATACATAATTTTAGAAAGGAAATAGCCCTTAATGCAGTTTAAGCCGCGGTTAACTTCACTTTTGGCATCACCATGAGTTGCAACAACTTTACCGTCACGGGTGGCAACCATAACTGAACAACCTGTACCGCAAAAACGACAAGGTGCTTTGTTCCATTCTAATTTGGTTTGTTCTGAGCTAGTGATCAGGTTGCTTGCACTTGTAGGTAGTGCTAATCCTGCAACACTTGCCGCTGCGATAGCGGCATTTGCTTTCATAAAATCGCGTCTATTCATTTTCATACTTCACCTTCTTCAAGCTCTTCACTTTGGTGATACACCATGGTGGCAGTCAACACACCCGGAATGGCATTAATTGTTGATATATCATCCATCAACGATCGTTGGCTCGGACCTTCAACGACAACAACTAACTTAACGTCATTATTAGCTGACAACTCAGCATTTTTGATGGCCATA
>NZ_PJAP01000790.1:0-1741 GCF_002836795.1 Shewanella sp. 11B5
TCTGACTTGCTAACCGCTTACGCTGTCTGCCGTGTCAGTGGATGCGCATTATAGGCATCACACGTTTTTGCGCAAGGCCTTTTTTAATAAAAAAGGATCGCTTGGCGATCTTTTCACCAAAAGCGATCCCTTTTCATATTTAAAGCGACTTTATGACTGTTTATTGTACTTTTTTAGCATTCTGACGGAACTGTTCAAGGAAGGTAGCCACACTTGTATCATCCCAATCAACATACGAACGTACATAGGCCACCAGCTCACCTTGCTCATTTAAGATAAATGTTGCAGGTATCGTATCAAGCGGAAAGACATCACGTAGTTGTTGTTGCGGATCGAAATACGAATTAAATTCGCCTAATCCAAGAGACTCCAAAAATGGCTGCACAATAGCCACAGCTTCAGCATCAATAGAAATGGGCAATAATGCAAAATGTTCTGCATTTAGAGTTTGATTTAATCGATTGAGTGCAGGAAGTTCTCTTACACACGGTGGACACCAAGTAGCCCAAAGATTAACAACAACCACTTTACCCTTATATTGTTCAAAGTTAACCGACTGACCAACGAGATCAGTAAAATCGACCAGAGCAATTGGGAATGGTTGCGGCAATATATTTATACGTTCGAGAGTTGATTCAGAGGTTTGCTTAGCCGCAGCTTGCATGCCGGGGTATGCATTAGCCACACTTGCAGTACCCATAAGAAAGAAGCTAGTGAAGATAAATGCAAACCACTGTTTCAAGGTTAATACTCCAATCGGTTACTTAGTTGTCTTGCTACGATTTAATAGCACATCTAACTCGGCTTGTTGCTCTGTCGACAAGGTTGTCGATTCTGTTGCCTGGATACGTTGCTTACGCACGAAGATAAAACCAATAAAGAGACCCAAAACAAGTAACCCAAATGGACCAAGCCATAGAATATAAGTTTTCGAGTCTAACTTTGGATTGTACAAGACAAAATCGCCATAGCGGCTGGTCATAAATTCAATAATCTCTGAATCTGACTTACCACTATCGACCATGGTATACACCTCAAGACGTAAATCTTGGGCAACCGGAGAGTTTGAATCGACTAAGTTTTGATTCTGACACTGTGGGCAACGCAATTGGTGTGCTAGTGACAATGCTCTTTGTTGATTATCTGCCGATTGAAATTCATAAGTATCAACAGGTGTCGCCATTACCGTTAGAGTTAAAAGTAAACTCGTACAAGCCACCATCATTTTAAATATGAATTTCATTACGATGCTCCATCGACTTTAGCTTCAGCTTGTAATTGCTGGATCATTGGATACAAGGTTTGTGTCCATACTGTTTGATCTATAGGACCGGCATAGCGATAACGAATAATACCGTTATGGTCGACTATAAAAGTTTCCGGTGCTCCATAAACTCCAAGATCAAGACCTAAGCGACCATCTTTATCAAAGATGTTAACTGTGTATGGATCACCTTGAGTCGTTAACTCTTTTACAGCTAATGCTCGTTCGTCACGATAGTTGATACCATATATAGGTAATAAGTTACGTTTAGACAGCATCATCAAATAAGGATGTTCATACTTACATGCCGGACACCAAGTTGCCCAAAAGTTCAACATAGACACTTTTGCTGGAAGATCTTTCTCAGTTAACACTTCACTAGGCACTTCTAAGCGCTCAAGTTGGAAAGCCGGAACTGGCTTTCCTTCTAATGCAGAATCAAGCACTTTAGGATTTAGAAATAATCCTTTGTATAAA
>NZ_PJAP01000791.1:0-1741 GCF_002836795.1 Shewanella sp. 11B5
ATTACGAGCGCCGAAGATGAAAGGCTTCATCTTAGGGTTCCAGTAACGAGTTTGGTGACCGAAGTGAACACCAGCTTGTAGCATGTCGCGCATTGAAACAGTAGTCATTGTATTTACCTTAATGTAAGGGGTTAGACCTCCACGCATCCCATGTTTCGACTTTCTAACTTCTGTTAAGAATGAGAAAGCACCCCGAAAAATGTGTCGATACGTGTGTGATTTAGTATTTAAGTTAATTGCCATGTATAATGACCGCCATATTTTACGATTTGCCGAACACAATGTATACCTTGCTAAAAAAGCAGCGATTGACATTGTATTAACTCGAACCGTACAACAACGATCTTACACATAACGGCGCGCTTTATACCATAAACGGCATGTAAATACAAATTTTTGCCGTAAAATCCTTGGATAAAACAAGCCTATTTTGACCGCCAAAAAGATAGAGAGTTTTCATGAGTATTGTGATCAAAAATGCAGACGAGATAGAAAAAATGCGTGCAGCGGGTAAATTAGCGGCGCAAGTATTAGAAATGGTAGCTCCACATGTTAAGGCTGGAGTGACCACAAATGAGTTAGACGAAATTTGTGCTAAATACACCGAAGAGCAAGGTGCTATTTCTGCACCGCTTAATTATCACGGATTTCCGAAGTCTATTTGTACCTCGGTAAATGAAGTCGTATGCCACGGTATTCCTTCTGAGTACGTGTTGAAAGATGGCGATATGATTAACCTAGATATTACTGTCATCAAAGACGGTTATCATGGTGATACTTCGAAAATGTTTTTAATCGGTGAAGTATCAGCAAAAGACAAACGTTTGAGCCGCATTGCCCAAGAAAGCTTGTATTTAGCCATTCGCAAAGTGCGTCCTGGTTTAAAATTAGGCGAAATTGGTACAACCATCGAAAAATTCATCAAAACAAGTAAAACAGGGCTTGATAAGTACTCCATCGTACAAGATTATTGTGGTCATGGTATTGGCACAGGTTTCCACGAAGAACCGCAAGTTGTTCATTATAAAAATAATGACAAGACCGTGTTAAGACCCGGTATGTGCTTTACGATTGAACCAATGATCAATGCAGGTCGACATACTACTGTGTTGGATAAAAGTGATAATTGGACTGTCACAACTTCTGATAGTAAAAATTCTGCACAATGGGAACATACACTTTTAGTGACCCAAACCGGTGTAGAAGTGCTAACGTTGCGTGAAGAAGAAGACTTTCCACGTATCATTAATCACTAAAGACTCAAATTAGTAAGGACATCAATGAATACTGCGCTGGCCGCCAAAAACGCATTAATTGACTTAAACCAGCGCTTAGTTGAGCAGTACACTGCAAAACACCCTATTGCTGATATTGTTAAACACCGCAGTCAATTTGTTGATGCTTTACTAACACAAACTTGGCAAGATTTTGGCTTACATAATAACCATCTTGCCTTAGTTGCCGTTGGTGGCTATGGTCGTGGTGAATTGCATCCTTATTCAGATATTGACTTACTTTTTTTGGTCGACGATGAACAACTATCACCTGAGACTGAAACTAAACTGGGTCAATTCATTACTTACCTTTGGGATACTGGGCTTGAAATAGGCCACAGTGTCCGCACAATTGCGCAAACCATTGAGCAAGGTAAAGCAGACATCACCATTGCCACAAATCTCATTGAAGCCAGATTGCTCACAGGTAATGAATATCTATTTGACGTGTTATACGATGCTATTCG
>NZ_PJAP01000792.1:0-1739 GCF_002836795.1 Shewanella sp. 11B5
AGCTTGTGATGGAAACTCAACAAAGTCACGTGCTGTTAAAGTACCGGCTAGGCTTGGGTAGTTAACTTGTGAATATAAACCGTGAATGGCATGGCCAAACTCGTGGAATAACGTGCTCACTTCGTCAAAGGTTAGCAGTGTTGGTTGACCTTCAGCAGGTTTTGGCACGTTAAGTGCGTTGTATACCACTGGTTTTGTATTTTTTAAGAATGACTGGCTAACGAACTCATCCATCCATGCGCCACCACGCTTACCAGGGCGTGCGTACATATCGAGATAGAATAAACCAATTGAGCTGCCGTCTTTGTTAAAGATTTCATAGCCTGTGACGTCTTTGTGCCACACAGGAAGGTCGTTACGTGGTTTAACTGTAATGCCGTACAGCTTTTCCATTGCGAAAAACAATCCGTCGTTAAGCACTGTGTTCATTTCAAAGTATGGCTTAACTTGGTTGTCGTCTAGGTCATATTTGGCTTTACGTACTTTTTCTGCGTAGTAAGCCCAGTCCCATGGTTCTAAAGTAAAGTCTTTACCGTCTTTAACGATTTCGGCTTGAATGTCTGCCGCTTCAATTTTGGCTTTAACCAGTGCTTTTGGCGCTAAGTCATCAAGAATGCCATAAACCGCTTCTGGGTTTTTGGCCATTTGGTCGCCTAGAGAGTATGCCGCCCATGTTGGGTAGCCTAATAGTTTGGCTTTTTGTGCACGCAGTTGAGCAATTTTGATGTTTAACGGCGCGTTGGTGTCCATGGCGCGATATGCTGAGGTTTCCCATAGCTGTTTACGTACATCGCGGTTTTTAAGGCTAGAAAGCAATGGTTGAGTGGTGGTGTTCACTAAAGTGATCATGTAACCCGTTTTACCAGCAGCTTTAGCGGCAGCAGCTAATGATGCAATGTCGTTGTCTGATAAGCCATCAAGCAGGGCTTTATCTTCAATTATGATCACATCGTCATTAAATGACTTTAATACGTTTTGTGAGAAGCTGGTTTCAAATTTGGCTAGCTCACCGTTTAACTCACGCATTGTTGTTTTGTCAGCGACTGATAATTCAGCACCGGCACGGACAAAGCGGTCGTAATACACTTCAACTAAACGTAAGTCTTCGCCTGTTAATGTGGCTTTGTTTTTATAAATTGCTTGGATGCGCGCAAACAGTTTTTCATCAAGATAGATGTTGTCTTGGTGTGCTGTGAGTTTAGGCACAATTTGCTCTTCAACACTGATGAAGTTGTCGTCTGAAATAAGCCCTGAAAGGTTGAAAAATACCCGTTGAGTGCGGTCTAAAATCGCGCCGGTTTTTTCAAGTGCGACGATGGTATTGTCAAACGTGGCAGCTTCAGTGTTGTTAGTAATGGCAGCGATTTCTGCTTTGTGCTCTTGCATACCTTGTTCAAACGCAGGTAAGTAGTCGCCCGCATTAAACTTGTCGAACTGTGGTGCCATGTATTGTAAAGGGCTTGGTGTTAACAGTACGTTGTCGGCAGTTGCAGGCGCTTTGGTCATTGTTGTTGATGCATCTGTTGTGGTTTTGGCTGCCATGGCGGTGTCTGCTGATTGCTCTGAACACGCGCTGAGCATGAGTGCAGCACTAACTGCAGTCGTGATAAGTGTTTTACGCATTGAAATATCCTTGGGTCTTGGCCCTTTTAGGTGTTTTTATGCCTATTCAAAATGTGTTGTGCGGCTGAATAGTGACAATAAAAACATAAAGTAATAACCCCAGTACAATACCAAGC
>NZ_PJAP01000793.1:0-1739 GCF_002836795.1 Shewanella sp. 11B5
AAAATAAGTAAAGCCAAGTAAGTTCAACAAATACAGAATGATACAAGAAGTAGTTTAATACGTACTCATAAAAAGATTACCAATAGATGTACTACCAAGATGATTTATCCACCTTATCCATTTTCATCACTAATTAGATGATTTATTTTCAACATGAACTCAATAAAACATGCAGCATAAGACAAAATAAAAAAAGCTGTGATTCAATAACCAAAAACTGATGTTAGCCATCGCAGCCTGATATCAAAATACGGTATGATACTCACATCACAATTGGAGGCGATATGAAAATTACAAAACATGCGGCGGTCACTATTCATTACCGCTTATCTGATGAGCAAGGTCTATTAGTAGAAAGTTCATTTGAAAGTGAACCAATGGTTTACTTACATGGCACTGAAAATTTAATTCCTGGACTTGAATCAGTTTTAGAAGGTAAAACTGTTGGTGAGAATATCGAGGCAAAGATCCCTGCGGAACAAGCCTATGGCGAATATCACCCAGGTTTAAAGCAAGAAGTTCCTGTCAGTGCATTTGGTGATGTCGAAGATATCGTTCCAGGTATGCGTTTTATCGCTGAAACTGAAATGGGTCAACGCCCTGTTCAAGTCATTGAAGTGAAAGATGATGTCATCGTTGTTGATGGTAATCACCCTCTAGCGGGTCAGTCACTGCATTTTAGTGTCGAAGTTATCGCTGTAAGAGAAGCTACAGCAGAAGAACTATCTCATGGACATATCCATGCAGAAGGCGGCTGTGGTAGCCATGGACATGATCACGGACACGACCATGAATCATGTGGCACAGAAAAACCTGGCTGTGATGGAAATGGCGGCTGTGGCTGTCGTTAATTCATTATTGATTAAATAGATAAGTTACTCATTCTATCTTTAATGTCTATTTGTCAGTAAAAAGGTTGAAACATCGCAAGGCATTGTCTAGTTACTAGGCAGTGCCTTTTTGTTTAGGTTATAGTTAGCTCGTTAATCACATCAATTAGTCAGATTTATTGTATCGACCGTTAAGGATAACTTGGGGGTACAATCCTCACTAATTGACTCCCAATATAATAATTAATACCTAGCGACGGAGTGCTTATGTTAATTAAACCGCTGTATGAATTACTGCCGTTCACTTACATGCTTGTAGGTAGTGTCAGTATTTTTTTACTCGAACCAAATTATGCACTTATTGCTTCAATTGTAGTGTATTTATATGGTGCACATATTTACAACTTACGCTCCAAGAACCGTAGAACCGACCCCAAACGTAAACGCAAATCAGGATTCATCCCCGAAACAATTTATGGTTTATTACCCTTTATTTACGTGTTGGGTGCTGTGAGCCTTTATCGGTTTTACCCTAGAGATTCCAGCACACTTTTTGCACTGTGTTTAACCACCTATGGTGGATACCTATTTTTAAGACGTTTAAGTTATCGTCACCACAGATTACCGCGAGGAATTAACCAATAGTCAGATTAACTATTGCGGTGAGGATCAAAAAGATTAACTGAACAAAAAACATGAACATTTGATTAGCAGGAATTAATGCTGAACCTAATGTCATTAACATTGATGAATGCCTATTTGATTTTATGAGTAACACTTCAGGCTCGATAGGTAATAAAAACACCTATCGAGTCAATTATATTGGCAATTTATTAGTATTGAATTATCAGCACTGAGGACTGGAATATTGTGTCGATGCACATCGATGGTTAATTGCTTAGCCTAAAA
>NZ_PJAP01000794.1:0-1732 GCF_002836795.1 Shewanella sp. 11B5
ATTAGGGTGATTAACGGCGAGAACATCACCTTAAAAGGCAGTACGTTAGTACATAACTGCCTTATTATTCCTGATACGTTGACCTTGTCTGAGTCGATGGAATATTTTAAGAATAATCGTTCCGACTTTGCGGTGGTGATGAACGAATATGCTTTGGTTGTTGGCATTGTGACCACCAATGATTTACAAAGCGCCGTTATGGGCGCGTGGTCATTACATGAAAGTGAAGAACAAATTGTTGCCCGTGATGGTAACTCTTGGTTAGTCGATGGGGTGACACCGATTACTGATGTAATGCGAGCATTTAATATTGAAGTGTTCCCGCATAATCAAAATTATGAAACCATTGCTGGTTTTATGATGTATATGTTACGCAAAATTCCCAAACGTACTGACTTTGTCAATTATGCAGGTTACAAATTTGAGGTAGTCGATATTGATTCATACAAAGTCGACCAACTACTGGTTACTCGGCTAGACATTGAAATGCCGCCTCTGCCTTAAGCAAATTATTTTAAGCAATCTACACGGCGCCATTAAATGATGTCTAAAAACGCACGAATGATTGGATCATTGGTGCGTTTTTCTTTGCAGCAGCAGCCTAATTCAAATGGCGGGATCGGGATTGGCGAAGCTAGAGTTTGGATGCGATCGCGTACCGGACTATTGTGGATCACCGCTTCTGGGCTTATACCAACACCACAGCCGAGCGCGACCATGGAGACAATAGCTTCCTGACCAGAGACTTGGGCATAAATATTGGGTTTTATGCCCATTTGCTTAAACCACAAATCAATCCTTTTTCTGCCGGGACCATGGTCCGGTACGATATAGGGCAGTTTAGCCCAGTCAATTTTTGCTTGGCTTACCCATTGCTGAACTTGGCATTGTATTGTGGGCGCAATGACGCAAATCGGTACTTTATCAATCGGGGTAAAATGCAGACTGGCAGGGAAAGCTTCCGGCAATGCAATAATCGCGATATCGGCGCGATTTTTTTGAATTTGATTTACCGCATTAGCTGGATCTCCGGTGTTGAGATTAATATCGACATGGGGATGCTCACGTCTAAACCGATCTAACAGTGCCGGTAAATGGCTATAAGCTGCGGTAACTGAGCAGTACAAATTAAGATTGCCACGTAAAAATTGCTGGCTTGGGTCAATACGACTGCGCAGCTGGGTCCATTCCGATAATGTCTGTTCTGCAAAACGTTTAAATTCAACGCCCGCGTGGGTAATAGTGACGCTTCGATTGTCACGGTCAAATAATTTACTACCCACTTCATCTTCTAAACGCTGCAACGCACGGCTTAAGGTTGATGGGCTGACATGCGATTGCTCCGCCGTTTTGGCAAAATGCAGGCTATCGCATAAGTGTAAATACATTTTAAGTGAACGGATATCCATCACAGCACCTTCAAGCACGCATTAAGTTGAGTGTAAGTTAAATATTAGGTTAAGCATTCCATGTTGCATTAATTGCAACGTCATGTCCCGAATATATCATTTTAAGCAATCATATGCATGCGCTATAGTGACTTCAATCACAACGCTTAAGGTCGCTGACTTATAAGATGTTGAGTCCCAAATTACTAAATTTTAAAGGTGGTATCAGATGGCTAACTATTTTAACTCTCTGAATTTACGTCAACAATTAGCTCAACTAGCACAATGCCGCTTTATGGACCGTACTGAATTCAGTGACGGTTGCCAATATATTAAAGATTGGA
>NZ_PJAP01000795.1:0-1731 GCF_002836795.1 Shewanella sp. 11B5
TAGTTTTTGCCCAAGCTCACGAATATCACTGGCGCGCTCTTTTAGATATGGATCTTCCATTTCCAAAAACTGTTTGATATAGCGCAATGACACTCGGCTTACCGCAGACTCAGCCTGCCAGCCTAAAGCGACTTCGCGGGCATATTCGCCACCAAGGCTAGAATCGTCTAACAATAATTGAAATGCCGTAAAGATAGAGGCCACATCAGCAGACTTTTCACGCTCAAAACGTTGCGATATTGACGACAGCATGTCTTTACAACGCTGCATGGCCAACTTTAAACGCTGAATTTCAGCATCTATGTCAAAGCAGCTAACCTCGGGTTGTTCTAATGAAATTACACCGCCTAATACCAAACCGTGAGCAATTGCAATACCACTTGATGCATTAACACCACTGAAAACCACTTGCTGTTGCACATTAGTAATGGCCGCTTTGTGTTTCAAGCTGCGCACAACCACCGCAAGCTGAGCGGCTAAGGTCATTAAAAATGCTTCTTCACTTTCACTGAACTGACGGGCTTCTGGCTGTTGCACCACAATAACGCCCACCACCTGCTTTTGAAAAATGATCGGCACAGCTAAAAACGCACGATATTCTTCTTCTGCGGCTTCGGGAAATAATTTAAAACGAGGGTGAATACGAGCATCGGCAAGGTTAACGGCTTCTTCACGTTCAGCAACTAAGCCTACTAAACCTTGCGATAATGGCATGCTCACTCGGCCAACGGCAGATTGTTGTAAACCTTCAGTGGCGGATAACACTAGATGCTGTTGTTCAAGGATATAAATAGAACAGCAATGGGTAGCCATCGCTAATCGAGTTTGTGACACTAAGATGTTTAATGCACTTTCAAGGCTGCTGGCTCTGGCAACAGCTTGAGTGATATCCCTGAGCATATTTAACACTGTTTCAATCCTCTTTGAAATCAGTTAACTCCGTTGTTTGCTTCGTTTTTTACTAAACTCGCGCGTTTGCAGCGCTAATGTCGTCGATGCGAACTCTTTCATTACCTTTCTATATACGTCGCGTTTAAAAGACACAACCTGACGAACAGGATACCAATAACTCACCCAACGCCAATCATCAAACTCAGGATGACCAGAAGAATTCAAGTTAATAGTATTATCGTGACCTTTCAATTGTAGTAAAAACCATTTCTGTTTTTGGCCAATGCAAACAGGTTTGCTTTCTTGGCGTACCAAACGCTTGGGTAACCGATAACGTAACCAAGATCGAGTGGATGTTAAAATTTGAACATGCTCAGGTCTTAGTCCCACTTCTTCGTAAAGTTCGCGATACATGGCTTCTTCTACTGATTCGCCATCATCTAACCCACCTTGTGGAAACTGCCATGAATGTTGGCCAAAACGTCTAGCCCACATAACTTGTCCAAATTTATTACAGATAATGATGCCCACATTTGCGCGAAAGCCGTCGCTATCAATCACATGGACTCCAAAAATAACAAATTTTATATCGTCTGATTGTTTCACAAAGCATGCCTATCGGCAAACCTCTATTTACTGTGGATAATTGAATAACAATGTTAATAAATCAAAATTATCAACAATTAAACCAAGCGACCCTGTGGATTATCCACAAAATCTGTGGATATCTCTGTTCGAAACTTTGGTAAAGCTTGATAACAGGCTAAAAACCAGCTGCCCTCCGTCTAAGGAAAACCACTTTTCACTACAATATATTTAAACAAAATTAATAACTTAAAA
>NZ_PJAP01000796.1:0-1726 GCF_002836795.1 Shewanella sp. 11B5
TTTTTGCGCAAGGCCTTTTTAAAGGTTTTTAGTAAAAAAGCAATCAACTGAATACTAATCAAACAAGACGGTATTAAAAATACACAACCACGTTCGATTTTGCTTAATTAAACTCCAGTTAATATACAGAAGCGCATTAACGAATATAAAACTGGATAAGAATTATAGTACATATTTACGATTTCAATAAAAAAGACGTGATTTAATGAATACATTGGTGAATAACAACGATTACCTCAGCTACCTATATAGTAGAGGTAAACTCTATAGTTAGATGCTATTGAAGAAAATCACTCTATAATTAACTTTCTTTTTTCTCGTTGGTACTATTGATGTCATCGATGGTTGAGTGTTGTTGTGTCTCTGTTTTATTCAATTCATCGCCAACGATGTGGGCCACTTTTAACTTCTTAATAGCTTTAATCGTGATAACAGGTCCAGATAGTGCATATATGTAGAAACCAAGACAAAGAATAATTGCTGGTTCTACAGAAATAATAACGAACACACCTACGAGCAATAACATCACCACGAAATTTACTTTCCCTCGCCAATCGACTTCCTTAAAGGAGTGATAGCGAAAGTTACTGACCATGAGTAGTCCTGTTAAGGCAGTAATCAACGCAGCAAGGTAATTTATATTGGTAGGGTCAAGCTCATATTTAGAACCACTCCAAATACTTCCAGCGATTAAGGCTGCTGCAGCGGGACTAGCTAGACCTTGAAAATAACGTTTATCGGCAACACCAACTTGGGTATTGAAACGAGCTAATCTCAATGCCGCGCAAGCGCAATAAATAAAAGCCGCTAACCAACCTATTTTACCTAAGTCTTGTAATGCCCAATTGTAAGCAAGGATGGCTGGAGCCATGCCAAAAGAAACCATATCGGCCAAACTATCATATTCAGCGCCAAAATCACTTTGAGTATTGGTTAATCTTGCGACTCTGCCATCGAGTCCATCGCAAATCATAGCAATAAAGATAGCGATTGCCGCTGACTCGAAGTGACCGTTCATTGATGAAATGACAGCATAAAAACCAGAGAACAGCCCTGCTGTAGTAAATAAGTTGGGTAATAAGTAAATACCTTTATTTTTTACTGGGTGATTAGGTGAATTTTGCATACACTTTACACATTATCGTTTTAGTTGTTGGATTTATACTCAAAGATAGCATATTTTGAAACATTCAAGCATGTCGTCAATTAGCTCTGGGATACTCACATGGGAATTATGCGTTTAGTTTTTGGCTTAGCCACTTTTGCATTTAGTGCATGCTTATATGCCGCGACGATTTACACTTGGGTGGATGATGCTGGGGTTGTGCATTACAGTCAGCAACAACCTTTAAATGTAGATGCTAGCAAGATTTATAGTGAAGATGTGGAACCCGCTAAAATTGGCACTTACACACCACAAAAAAAAACCGCTGTTAACGCGGAGTCTGAATTAGAAACGTCAGCAAAGATCATTAATGAAAAAGACAAACAACAAGCCAAAGACATCTGTAAAAGTGCTAAGCACAGCCTTAGTGTGTTGAAGACTCACAGCAAATTAAATCAACAAGACAAAGCTACTGGTGAAACTGTCGCCATGACAGAAGAACAGAGGCAAGCTGCTATTGCTGAAAACACCGAGCGAGTCAGGTTATTTTGTCAAAGCAAGTAATAAAAAAGGGAGCTAATGCTCCCTTTGTTCAAATAACTTCAGCTAATAATGCGGTAT
>NZ_PJAP01000797.1:0-1724 GCF_002836795.1 Shewanella sp. 11B5
CGGCTGCTCAAGTGGCAGGCGCAGCCCGCGATGCAATATTATTGCGGGTTATTGGCAGTCCCGATCCTTACGGTAAACACACCGATGGGATGGGTGGAGCAACGTCAAGTACCAGTAAAACGGTTATCTTATCTAAAAGTACTCAAGCTGATCACGATGTTGACTATTTATTTGGTCAAGTATCGATTGATAAGCCGTTTGTTGATTGGAGCGGCAACTGCGGTAATTTAACTGCAGCGGTGGGTTCATTTGCCATTAGTAATGGTTTAATTGATCCAAGCCGAGTGCCTGAAAATGGCACCGCAATCGTGCGTATTTGGCAAGCCAATATTCATAAAACCATTATTGCTCATGTCCCTATTACCAACGGCGAAGTGCAAGAAACCGGTGATTTTGAACTTGATGGTGTGACGTTCCCCGCAGCAGAAGTGCAAGTGGAGTTTTTAGATCCTGCTGATGGTGATGGCGCTATGTTTCCTACTGGTAACGTGGTTGATGAACTTGACGTACCTGGCGTAGGGACCTTTAAAGCCACCATGATCAATGCGGGCATTCCAACGATTTTTATTAATGCTGCCGATATTCAGTATCAAGGTACTGAGTTGCAAGATGACATTAATAATGACGATAAAGCGTTAGCCATGTTTGAAACCATTCGGGCTTATGGTGCAGTAAAAATGGGCTTAATTAAGCATATTGATGAAGCGGTAGCCCGTCAACATACCCCTAAAGTGGCTTTTGTGGCACCTGCTGCGAATTATATTTCATCCAGTGGTAAAGCGGTTAATACTGATGATATCGATCTGGTCGTGCGGGCATTGTCTATGGGTAAATTGCACCATGCGATGATGGGCACTGCTGCGGTGGCGATTGGCACTGCTGCTGCGATTCCTGGCACATTAGTTAATTTAGCTGCTGGCGGCGGTGAGCTGAGTGCAGTTCGTTTCGGCCATCCATCTGGCACTTTACGTGTAGGTGCGCAAGCAGCATTAGTACAAGGTCAATGGCAAGTTAAAAAAGCCATTATGAGCCGAAGTGCGCGAGTATTAATGGAAGGTAAGGTGAGCATTCCACAATAATTACGTTATATGTATGTTATTAATAAAACCTCAGCTTTTGCTGAGGTTTTTGCTTTTAGATAATTAATAGATAAAAAACAATCGATTAGAGTCTAAATCAATGTTGCCATTTGCTGAAGTAATTCAGATGTATATGTTAAAAATATGCAAAAGGTATAAAATGTGATATTGGTCAAAAAAAGTCTTGATCCTACTGTTAAATTAGTATGTTATATGCAAAATTTTGTCAGCTGTTTTTAATGGGCTCAAACATATATGCATCAGTTAACTATGTCCCTATGATGAAATAAAAAGAAAGATCAGTAAGTTTTATCGATTAACAAAAATAGATTAATCGCAATGAATGATTTGGCTGATTAAGTTGTTGTAAACAGTCAAGTTGAATGCATTTAGAGCACAATATTAACGTGAGTCGCATTGCTTATTAAGTTAGTCATTAGCAATGATAGCAATACAAAAGGAAACAATTATGGTTGAACACATTACAGGCATGCTGGCATTAATCGGTGTGTTATCGCTTTTGTGTCAATGGGTTGGTTGGAAATTACGTCTACCAGCAATTTTACCACTTTTATTATGTGGTTTACTGTTAGGGCCAGGATTAGGGATATTAGACCCAGATGAAATCTTTGGTGATTTATTGTT
>NZ_PJAP01000798.1:0-1723 GCF_002836795.1 Shewanella sp. 11B5
CCCATCTTAGTCAATGCAGAGGTGAGTTGGTTGCCCCAATCAAATAATGATAACGGTAACGGATGGCTCGCTCGCCAACCTAGCCATAATAAGCCTTGTACTGGCAGGCTAATAAAAAACAGCAACATAGTTAATGCTTGCGGTAAATAATCCCAGCCAAATACGTATAGCTGGCTAGACGCAACGACTAATGCCAACACAGGCATAGCAATTATCGCTAATTGAGTCGCTTTAACGACGCGGTACTCTGGGAAATAAAACCCAAGTTGCCTAACCATTGGCCAGGTCTTCATATAACGTTGACCATCGCCAAGTAATTTAACCAAATTCATGTTCAATATACGGCTACCTTTACTGCTTAGGACATGAGTATAACGATAACATAATACAGTGTCATGCCCCAAATGCACTGGCTGATTTGCATCTATACTGATTTAACTTTCAGTCGTAAATCACGGTAAGAACAACGAAGTGTGGCGTTTATGAAAGAATCATCATAAACCTTAATCAAAATGGAATTTTACTATTTTATTTAGTTTCATTGACTTAAAAGGCGTTAACATGTCAGACAAATTAGTACTCGTGCTCAACTGCGGTAGCTCATCATTAAAATTTGCCATCATTGATGCTCAATCAGGCGATGATAAAGTTTCTGGATTAGCTGAATGTTTTGGTTTAGAAGATTCGCGCATTAAGTGGAAATTTGATGGCGGCAAGAATGAAGCCAAATTAGGTGCCTTTACTGCGCATCGCGAAGCGGTAGAATTTATCGTTAATAACATCTTGGCAGAACACCCAGAACTTGCGGCACAAATTAAAGCCGTTGGTCATCGTATCGTCCATGGTGGCGAAAAGTTTACTCGCTCGGTTATTGTGACTCCTGAAGTCATTCAGGGTATTGAAGATTGTGCGTCATTAGCACCTCTGCATAATCCTGCGCATTTAATTGGTATTCGTGCCGCACTTGCCTCATTCCCAGCGTTGCCACAAGTTGCAGTATTTGACACCGCATTCCATCAAACCATGCCCGAAAAGGCATATATTTATGCCCTTCCTTACAAATTGTATCGTGAACATAGCATTCGTCGTTATGGCATGCATGGTACTAGCAATATCTATATTTGTCGTGAAGCAGCCAAAGTCTTAGGCAAAGAGACTAAAGACACCAATATTATTTGTGCTCATTTAGGCAATGGCGCATCAGTAACCGCGATTAAAGATGGTAAAAGTGTCGACACTTCAATGGGCTTAACCCCGCTTGAAGGTTTAGTCATGGGTACACGTTGCGGCGATTTAGACCCATCAATTATTTTCCATTTAGTTAAACAACTTGGCTATACCCTTGATGAAGTCAATAACCTATTGAATAAGCAAAGTGGTTTACTGGGCATTTCAGAACTCACCAACGATTGTCGTGGTATTGAAGAAGGTTATCAAGACGGTCACAAAGGTGCCACATTAGCCTTAGATATCTTCTGCTATCGTTTAGCCAAATATATCGCCTCTTACACTGTGCCATTAGGGCGTTTAGACGCCATTATCTTTACTGGCGGTATTGGCGAAAACTCAGACCTTATTCGTGAGAAAGTGCTTAATTTATTAGCAATATTTAACTTCAAAGTCGATGATAACTTGAATAAAGCGGCTCGCTTTGGCCAGCAAGGCATCATTACTCAAGTAGGTAGCCCAATTGCTATGGTCATACCGACAAATGAAGAGTGGG
>NZ_PJAP01000799.1:0-1720 GCF_002836795.1 Shewanella sp. 11B5
TTGCCAGTGACGAGAACAATGTCATGCCACTGCTCAATGGCCACCAGATACCAGCAATAACCCTGCAAGATGTTGATGGTAAAGCGGTTGAACTCAGTAAACTTGTGGCTCAAAAGCCGACTATATTTTTCTTTTACCGTGGCGGTTGGTGTCCATTTTGTAATTCGCAAATGGGTCAGTTAAAAGCCATTGAACCAAAGCTGATTGAGATGGGTTTTCAATTAGTGGGAATATCACCTGACACGCCAGAAAAGATGCGCGCGTCGATGAATAAACAAGAACTCGATTATTTATTGCTGTCTGACACTTCAATGGCGGCATCGCAAGCATTTGGTTTAGCCTATTACACCAGTGCAGATATCACTAAAAAATATACTGCCAGTTTAGCGGTAACCAATGAACTGTTTACTACCCCAGCGGGTGACAAACGTTTAGTGTTACCCGTGCCTGCTGTCTATTTGGCAGATAAAAGTGGTTTAATTCATTTTCAATATGTGAATCCAAACTACAAGGTTCGCCCTGCGCCAGAGCTAATTTTAACCGCTGCAGAGTTACTCGTTAAACCTTAGTTAACGCCAAATTCAAATAGAATCTAGCCAACATTAATCCAATAATGTTGGCTTTTTTAACTTACTCTTTTGAGTCAGCACCCTCTAATTCAACACTATAGTGTTATGACACTTACCCAATCACACTTGGTGTTTTCAACAACCACACTTCTACACACCGATACATCTAGACTTATCGTAATTAAATACAATCTTTCATCACAAAAAACCTCGAAATACAGGCGTTTTTAGCCAATTAGTGCATTTTATATTGGATTTTTAATACCTCACCTCGTTACACTGTTCGGCATATAAGAATATCCCTACACAGAGGCTGTAAATTACCATGTCTATTGCTACTACATTTGGCACAGCAAATACTTCTGGCACGATTAAGGCGATGCTATTAGGTTGCGGTGAACTCGGCAAAGAAGTTGCCATTGAGCTACAACGTTACGGAATTGAAGTTATCGGAGTTGATCGCTACCCCAATGCCCCAGCAATGCAAATTGCCCATCGTTTTCATGTGATTAACATGCTGGATGCAAAAGCATTAAAAGCAGTTATCGAGCTTGAAAAGCCGGATTTAGTGATCCCTGAGATTGAAGCTATTGCCACCCAAACGTTAGTGGAACTAGAACAGCAAGGTTTACATGTGGTGCCAACAGCTAACGCAGCTAAACTCACCATGGATCGTGAAGGTATTCGCCGACTTGCGGCAGAGACCTTAGCGATACCAACATCAAAGTACTTTTTCTGTGACACCCTAGCTGAATTTGAACAGGCCGTTACTGACATTGGTATTCCATGCGTGGTTAAGCCAGTAATGAGTTCGTCTGGAAAAGGCCAGAGTGTGATTAAGTCAACACAAACCATCCAGCAAGCATGGGCTTACGCCCAAGAAGGTGGACGAGCAGGTAAAGGACGAGTAATTGTTGAAGCCTTTATTCCGTTTGATTACGAAATTACCTTACTGACGATTAGCGCCGTAAATGGCATCCATTTCTGCGACCCTATTGGCCATAGACAAGAAGATGGCGATTATCGTGAATCGTGGCAACCCCAGTCGATGTCTGCAGAGGTATTACACAAGGCACAAGCCATGAGTAAACGAGTTGTTGAGGCATTAGGCGGATATGGACTCTTTGGCGTTGAGCTATTTATTCGTGGTG
>NZ_PJAP01000361.1:0-8316 GCF_002836795.1 Shewanella sp. 11B5
GCCAACAAATCACACCGCTGTTTTCTCCTATGGGAATAGAACAAGACAATTGGGCTGCAACTGTTGGTATTATTACCGGTATTTTTGCTAAAGAAGCCGTAGTCGGTACATTAAACAGTTTATATAGCACCTCAGCAGGTGATGATGAAGAGTTATTGTCTATTTGGGACAGTGTTAAAGTCGGCTTAGCGACAATTCCAACAAACTTATTAGGTATTGAACCTGGTGACCCATTATCAATTGCGATTGCAGGTATCACAGATTTAGATGAAGCAGCAATGGAGTTATCTGTTGATACATCTACCTTCAGTGCGCTTCAAACAGGCTTTAAAAGCCAGATAGCCGCATTCTCATACTTGTTGTTCATCTTGCTTTATACACCTTGTGTAGCAGCAATGGGGGCCTTGGTTCATGAATTTGGTGCGAAGTGGGCCCGTTTTGCTGCAATTTGGACATTTTCATTAGCTTATGGTTCAGCAACAGTGGTTTACCAAGGGGCTACATTTAATCAGCATCCGGTACAGTCTGCTAGTTGGATCAGTTTCTTTGTCATGGCTTTGGTTGTGTTTTATTTCTGGTTAAATAAGAAAGGTCGCAAAGCACAACAAATTATTCCTGGAATACGAATTGTCACGGAATAGTTAACTGAAATATGTTTGAATTAAACAATAAACCCAGCTTTGCTGGGTTTATTTGCTTTAACAAGCTAACTTTTTCGGTACTAGCAGTTGTAACTACATAAGATCTGTAGGATCATCTATTTTTATTCATATTGCCATTGTGCGCCAAGAGGAATTCCATGAGTCATGTGGACACCGAAGTACGTCCAAGTAACTTCATTCGTAATATCATAGACGAAGACCTAAAAAGCGGTAAGCACAGCCAAGTACATACACGTTTTCCACCAGAACCTAACGGGTATTTACATATTGGCCATGCTAAATCTATTTGCTTAAATTTTGGTATTGCAAAAGATTACCAAGGTCAATGTAACTTACGTTTTGATGATACAAACCCTGAAAAAGAAGACATCAATTATGTTAAGTCTATTCAGGAAGACGTGCGTTGGTTAGGCTTTGAATGGTCTGGCGATATCCGTTATTCATCAAACTATTTTGATCAACTACATCAATATGCAGTTGAGCTCATTACCAAAGGCTTAGCGTACGTTTGCTTCTTAAATGGCGAACAAACCAGAGAGTACCGCGGTTCATTAAAAGAGCCGGGTAAAAACAGCCCATACCGTGACACCAGTGTTGAAGAAAATCTCGCGTTATTTGAAAAAATGCGTAAGGGAGAGTTCAAAGAAGGTGAATGTGCTCTGCGTGCCAAAATTGATATGGCATCACCCTTTATGTGTATGCGCGATCCTATTATTTATCGTATCCGATTTGCTCATCATCATCAAACAGGCGACAAGTGGTGCATTTACCCAATGTACGATTTTACTCATTGTATCTCTGATGCTATTGAGAATATCACTCATTCGATATGTACTTTAGAGTTTCAAGATAACCGTCGTTTATATGACTGGGTATTAGATCATTTAAATGATTTCCAAGCACCAAATCGCACTCGTCAATATGAGTTTTCACGCTTAAATCTTGAATACACTTTGATGTCTAAGCGTAAACTAAACGATTTAGTCACACGTAAATTGGTTGATGGCTGGGACGATCCCCGTATGCCAACTATCGCTGGGTTACGTCGTCGTGGTTACACATCAGCTTCTATTCGCGAGTTCTGCTTACGTATTGGTGTTACCAAGCAAGAAAACTTAATTGAAGTCGGCATGTTAGATGCGTGTATTCGCGAAGAATTAAATGAACATGCACCTCGTGCAATGGCAGTATTAAGACCGATTAAAGTTGTTATTGAAAACTACCCAGATGCACAGCCTGAAACTATTACAGCACCTGCTCATCCAAATAATGAAGCCATGGGCACGCGTGAACTGACGTTTGGACGAGAGTTATTCATTGATGTTGAAGATTTTAAAGAGGAAGCTAATAAGCACTTTAAACGACTTGTTTTAGGTAAAGAAGTCCGTTTACGTAACGCTTATATTATCAAAGCTGAACGTTGTGATAAAGATGCAGATGGTAATATTACTACAGTCTATTGTACTTACGATGCAGATACTTTAGGTAAAAACCCTGCTGATGGACGTAAAGTTAAAGGGGTTATTCATTGGGTTGAAGCCTCAACAGCGAAACCTGCTGAGTTTCGCTTGTATGACCGTTTATTTACCAGTGAAAATCCTGCTGCTTTTGAAACTGTTGATGAAGTGCTAAATCCCAATTCACTCACAGTAGTGAAGGGACTCGTTGAACCTGGTTTAGTCAATGCTCCGGCTGAGAAAGCGTTTCAATTTGAGCGAGAAGGCTATTTCTGTGCAGACAGTAAAGATTCAAGCGCTGAACATCTAGTGTTTAACTTAACGGTACCGTTAAGAGATACCTTTGCGTAATCAGCATTATGAATAACAAAAAGGCGCTAAATGCGCCTTTTTTGTTTTATTTTTCAATAATCAATAAATTATTGCATCATCGGCCCGAAGCCAATACTCCATAAAATGACACTACTTGCCATCAGTGCCACTAATAGTACAAGACCTGCAGTAACCACTGAGCTAGCGTAAATAAAACCCTTTTCTTCAGGGATATTCATAATAATAGGAACACCTGCATACAGTAGATAAACGGAATAAGACAAGCCAATCAAACCGACTATCATAATGAACCATAACACGGGGTAGAGTGCCGCTAAACCAACCATAAATAATGGGGTTGCAGTATAGGACGCTAATTCGAGAGCTTGAGTGTAAGTTGGATCAGCATCAAATGTTTTGCCCATCCAATATGCTAGATAAGCAAGAGCCATAACGCCAATAATCAAGCCGAAATACATTCCAACAGACATGAATAGTGCGCTTTTTGATGTTAGAAACAGAAGCTCTCCGGCTCCGGGATGCCAACCAATGTGTGCAGTCGCAAAATAAGCACAAATTGCAGGGATCAGTGCGATAAGCAATACATGACTCAAGCTGCTCTTTAGCGCTTCGTGATTCTTTTCAATTGTGTGCCACTCTTTTTTTGGATGAGTGTAAAGTCCCATTAAGTGATTCAATACCATTATAGTTATCCTTGTTTAGCATTTTTGACCTAGCTCGCCAAACAACGACGAACTGACTACAGCTTTTTACCAATCGCCTTAATCAGTCCACATCTACTTATCAACAGGGGAATGGTGTTGGCATAACACTGAGAGGGTTCCATTGCCAACATCTATGTTGTTAAGTTATGACTCTATCCCAATTTAGAATCATCATTTAAGGTGATCGATGGCATCTGTTATTAAATCGTTAAATTAGATGCTCAGCTTATTATTGAACATAATTAGACTTTCGTCAAGTTGTATTATGTTTTTGGCTTCAGAAAAGATCGCTCTAAAGGTAAAATGAACATAGATTTTTGAAAGGATTATCCATTTTATGCAGCAATTACTTGTCCCTATTTACGACTTTTTAGGTTGTGAGACGCCAAACCGTTGGGTCGAACAAGCTAAACAACCCGAACAACTCACTGCATTACTGATTGATCATTGCAACTGTGAACTTAAAGCTGCACAAACTGCAATGTTAATGATCCGCAAATATGCGATTGATAAAAGTAGTTCACATCTATTAAAGACCTGGGCAAAGCCTTATGAAGATTTCGTTTATCAACAAGACCGAAATGCTCACGAATTTTTAGCTCGAGATAGCAAAAAGAATGACATCACTAGTGAATTATTGGCCAATAAAAGTCTCACTAATAGCACTGATTTAATGAGTAAAATGGTGCGTTTGATTAAAGAAGAGTTTCATCACTTTGAACAAGTTTTACAAATTATGACTGCGCGTGGCATCGGTTACAGTAATATTCGTGCTGGTCGTTACGCCAAACAGTTAATTATTCATATGCGGACTCATGAGCCACTTACGTTAATTGATAAGTTAATAATTGGTGCGTTTATTGAAGCGCGTTCATGTGAACGATTTGCCAAACTTGCGCCGCACTTAGATGATGAGCTCGCCAAGTTTTATACTTCATTACTTCGTTCAGAAGCTCGACATTTTCAAGACTATTTGGCTCTTGCTGAGGATATTGCAGGTGAAGATATCAGTGAACGGATTGATTATTTTCGCAACAAAGAAATGGAATTAATTTTGACAGAAGATAGCGAGTTTCGTTTTCACAGCGGTTTACCGCCACAATAACCAACAAGTGCGCGATATAAACCAAGACTCACTGATGAAATCAACATTGATACCGTTAAGTGAGCCTAGTTTGTTTCAGAAAAGGGCAATGTTACTAACTCGCAACCTTTCTCGCTGACGTTTAATACGCTGCCTTGAGTATACCAATCACCGACCACAACACGTTGTTCTTGTGCCGTGAGTTGATGAATAGCTGGGCGATGAGTATGACCATGGATCATTCTTTGACAACCAGTACTTGCCAATAGCGCAGTAACAGCACTTGACTCAACATCCATGATTTCGTAATGTTTTTGTTGATTACCTTGAACACTTTTTTGACGAATTTTTGCCGCAATGTTTAAGCGTGTCTTTTTAGGTAGGTGGGAGTAAACCCATCGCACTATATCAAGACTTCGAAAGCGTCTGAATCGCTGATAAGCAATATCAAGGGTACAAAGGCTATCACCGTGTAAAATCACAGTGTTAACACCGTACAAGTTGATACAATACACTTCGGGCAATATTTTCATGCCCGCTCGTAGGCAAAATTGTTTGCCAACCATAAAGTCACGATTACCATGAGTAAAATATACAGGTATTGAATTCGATACTGTTTTGATTGCTTCTGCGATGGCAATGGTAAAGGATTCTGCAATATCATCACCCATCCAAACTTCGAATAGATCGCCGATGATATAAAGCGCTTCAGTATTGTCTAAACCATGGTTTAGGAAATAGATGAAGGCTTGAGTAATATCTGGGCGATCTGCACTTAAGTGCAAATCGCCTACAAAGATTGTTTTCTTCAAAATTACGCTTTAACGCTAACGCTTTTGATCACAATGGCTTCTAATGGTACATCTTGATGCATACCATTATTACCAGTGGCAACATTTTTGATTGTTTCAATAATGTCTAAGCCTTCAACCACTTCACCAAATACACAATAACCCCAGCCCTGTGAAGTTTCTGATTTAAAATCAAGGAAAGTATTGTCTTTTACGTTAACGAAAAACTGTGCTGTTGCTGAGTGCGGATCAGAAGTACGCGCCATGGCAACTGTGCCTTTACGGTTAGATAAACCATTGTTGGCTTCATTTTTGATTGATGCTTTAACACTTTTCTGGCTCATATCTTCAGTGAAACCACCACCTTGGATCATAAAACCGTCAATAACACGGTGAAAAATAGTACCCTCGAAAAAACCATCTTCAACATACTGCATAAAGTTAGCCGCGGTAATTGGCGCTTTTTCTTCATTTAGCTGTAAAGTAATATCGCCCATATTGGTATGTAAAGTAATCATGTTGTCTCACTTGAAAATAATAATTTGCGCGATTCTAACTTATCTTAACTGCCGCATAAAGTGCAGTGTTCAAAACAGGTGACATCATGTTAGACTCAGCGATAACATTTCCCGTTATAAATTAGTGTAAAAGAGAACAATCGATGTTAAAGATTTACAATAGTATTAGCCGTGATAAACAAGAATTTAAACCAATAAATCCAGGTAAAATCGGAATGTACGTCTGTGGCGTAACCATTTACGATTTATGTCATATTGGTCATGGGCGTACCTTTGTTTCGTTTGACATGATAGTGCGTTATTTACGTTATATCGGTTATGAGGTGAATTTTCAGCGCAACATTACCGATGTTGATGACAAAATTATCAAACGGGCGGCTGAAAACAACGAATCTTGTGAGTCGCTAACTGAGCGTTTGATCGCCGAAATGCACCAAGATTTTGATGCCTTGAACATGAAACGTCCAGATTTTGAGCCTCGAGCAACGTTACATATTGAAGAAATTATCGATATGGTTCAGCGTTTACTCGATCGCGATCATGCTTACGTAGCCAGTAATGGGGATGTATTATTCAGCGTTGCATCATTCCCTGAGTACGGACAGTTGTCAGGTCAAAACCTAGACCAGCTTCAAGCCGGTGCTCGCGTTGAGATAGATAATGCTAAACGCAATCCTATGGATTTTGTGTTATGGAAAATGTCTAAACCGGGTGAACCAACGTGGGAATCACCTTGGGGACCAGGTCGCCCAGGTTGGCACATTGAGTGTTCAGCCATGAACAGTAAACATCTAGGTTTACACTTTGACATTCATGGTGGCGGGTCTGATTTACAGTTTCCACATCATGAAAATGAAATTGCACAGTCTTGCTGTGCTCACGATACCCCGTATGTTAATTACTGGATGCACACCGGAATGGTGATGGTTGATCGTGAAAAAATGTCTAAATCACTGGACAATTTTTTTACCATTCGAGATGTGCTTAAGCATTATGATGCTGAAACTGTACGTTACTTCTTATTATCTGGTCATTATCGTAGTCAGTTAAATTATTCTGAAGACAATTTAAAGCAAGCTCGTGCAGCGCTAGAGCGTTTATACACTGCGCTTAAAGGTTTAGACTTAACAGTTGATGCTGCGCCTGCTGAAGCGTTTGTAGCCAAGTTTAAGTCGGCAATGGATGATGACTTTAATACTCCTGAAGCCTATTCCGTGTTATTTGAGATGGTACGTGAAATCAATCGTCTTAAAACAACCGATATGGCAGCGGCATCGGCATTAGGTGTTAGCTTGAAGCAATTAGCTGATGTGCTTGGCCTTATCAGCCAGACGCCAGAAGCTTTCTTTAAGGGGGAGGGCAGTGACGATGAAGTGGCAGAAATTGAAGCGCTTATCGTTGAGCGTAACCGTGCCCGTACTGAAAAAGATTGGCCAGCAGCGGATGTGGCCCGCGATCGCTTAAACGAGTTAGGCGTTGAGTTAGAAGATGGCGGCCCTAGCGGCACAACATGGCGTAAAAAGTAGTTTACTTCAAGTATAAAAACAAAAGCCTGCAATAGCAGGCTTTTTTGTTATTAATCAGCATGGTTGGCTTATCTGAGATTTGCTAATCTGAGATTTAGTTAACTATGATACTGCTCGCATGCGTATAGGGTGTTCTCTAATAAACTTGCTATCGTCATTGGGCCAACTCCACCAGGAACCGGCGTAATAAATGCAGCCTTTTCAGCGGCAACATTAAATTCAACATCACCCACTAAACTGCCGTTCTCCAAACGATTGATACCAACATCAATAACAATCGCGCCTGGTTTGATCCAGTCACCAGGAATAAATCCAGGTTTGCCAACGGCAACGATTAATAAATCTGCTTGACGCACTTTTTGTTCTAAGTTTTTGGTAAAACGATGACAGGTTGTTGTTGTGCAACCGGCTAATAATAATTCTAGTGTCATTGGGCGGCCAACAATATTCGACGCACCTACTACAGTAGCATCAAGACCATAGGTATCTATACCGGTTGATTTGATTAACGTCATAATACCCATCGGCGTACAAGAGCGGAGCACTGGGATGCGTTGAGCTAAACGGCCAACATTATAGGGATGAAAACCATCAACATCTTTATCTGGGCGAATACGTTCAATGACTTTTGAATCATCAATATGAGCGGGCAAAGGCAGCTGTACTAAAATCCCATCAATGCTTGGATTGGCATTACACTCATCGATTAGCGCTAATAGCTCTGCTTCGGTTGTCTCGGTGTCAAGGTCAAAAGATTGCGATTCAAAACCGACTTCCTCACAAGCTTTACGTTTACTGCCAACATAGACTTGAGATGCGGCATCACTGCCCACTAAAATAACCGCAAGTCCTGGCGCGCGAAATCCAGCTTGTCTACGTTGTGTTACTTTTTGTTTTAGTGTGGTGCGAATAGATTGTGCAATGGCTTTACCGTCAATAATTTGAGCAGTCATGGCTGTAGAGTTTCCTTTGAGTGACGCAGGTGTTGAAGTCAATTGTCGATCGGCCGTTATTCTAGCAGGCGTATTGAAGGGTGTCATTTGCTAGACGTGGAAAATACAGTGAATAAACTATTCGCGCTATGATGCTAATCACGATTTTTGCTGTTAAATTCGACATATAGCATTTAGGGTTAAAAAAATCGTTGACGATAGCAAAGTGACTCGTTAATATGCGCTCCGTTCTCGGGACAACATCGTTATTGTTTATAGATAATATGTGTTTCGAAAACAACGTAAGAT
>NZ_PJAP01000800.1:0-1717 GCF_002836795.1 Shewanella sp. 11B5
AAATCAACCACATTGGCTGCGATGGTCGATTACGTTAATGAAAATCGACATGACCATATTTTAACCATTGAAGACCCGATAGAATTCGTTCATCAGAACAAACAATGCTTAATCAACCAGCGTGAAGTACACAAACACACACACAGCTTTAATGCTGCTCTAAGAAGTGCACTACGTGAAGATCCAGATGTTATTCTTGTGGGTGAAATGCGCGACCTTGAAACCATTCGTTTAGCCATGACCGCCGCTGAAACGGGTCACTTAGTATTTGGTACTTTGCATACCACCTCAGCCGCAAAAACCATTGACCGTGTGGTCGATGTATTCCCAGAAGGTGAAAAGAGCATGGTCCGCACCATGTTGTCTGAGTCACTTCAGGCGGTTATTTCACAAACATTGATCAAGAAAATTGGCGGTGGCCGAGTGGCCGCTCATGAAATTATGATGGGTACACCAGCGATTCGAAATCTTATTCGTGAAGATAAAGTTGCACAAATGTATTCAGCTATTCAAACCGGTATGTCTCACGGTATGCAAACTCTGGATCAATGTCTGCAAAACTTAGTCAATCGTGGGCTAATTACCCGTGAAGATGCGATGCAGAAGAGTTCGAATAAACAAGCTAATTTCTAAGGAACTGGGATCATGGATGTTCGTCCGTTTTTAAATATGATGGTGGAAAAAAAAGCGTCAGATTTATTTATCACTGCTGGTTTTCCACCCAGTGCCAAAATTGACGGAGAGCTACGTCAACTATCCGAAAATCGATTAACACCAGAGCAGTCGTTAGTGTTTGTTGAGTCGTTAATGAGTGATGTCCAAAAGAAAGAGTTTCATGACACAAGCGAGTGCAACTTTGCATTTGCGGCTAAAGATTTAGGGCGTTTTCGCGTCAGTGCCTTTTGGCAACGTGAATCAGCCGGTTGTGTTATGCGCCGTATCGAAACTCAAATTCCAGAAGTCGATGATTTAAAATTGCCCCCTATTTTGAAAGATTTGGTCATGAGTAAGCGTGGTCTTATCATCATGGTGGGTGGGACTGGTACAGGTAAATCGACTTCGTTGGCAGCGCTGGTGGGATATCGAAATGCTCATGCTCGCGGACATATTCTGACCATTGAAGACCCTGTTGAGTTTGTACATAACCATCGTAAAAGTATAGTTACTCAGCGTGAAGTGGGTATTGATACCGACTCATTTGATGCCGCACTTAAAAGTTCACTGCGTCAAGCGCCAGATGTCATTCTGATTGGTGAAATTCGTACTCAAGAAACCATGGAATTTGCGTTGTCATTTGCCGAAACGGGTCATTTATGTATGGCAACCTTACACGCAAACAATGCTAACCAGGCTCTCGATCGCATTATGCATTTAGTACCGGAAAGCAAACACAACCAGTTGCTATTTGATTTGTCGTTAAATTTACGTGGCATTGTAGCGCAACAGCTTATTCCTAAATCTGACGGAACTGGTCGTCGCGCTGCCATTGAAGTGTTAATCAATACTCCCCGAGTGGCCAGTTTGATTGCTAAAAATGAGTTGCATTTACTTAAAGAAACCATGGGTAAGTCACGCGAGCAAGGGATGCAGACTTTTGACCAAGCATTGCTAGATTTATATGTAGAGGGTGAGATTAGTTACGCCGATGCATTACATCATGCCGATTCGCCTAATGATTTACGTTTAATGATTAAATTGCGAAATAACGAAGCAGCTT